>CAZOJA010000181.1:0-5121 GCA_964579955.1 uncultured Veillonellaceae bacterium
CCACAAAACTGGATTTAAAAGAAAAAGTCGTATTCATAAATCGTGTGGCAAAGGTTGTCAAAGGGGGTCGCCGGTTCTCTTTCAGCGCGTTGGTCGTCGTGGGCGATTCCAACGGTTATGTCGGAGCCGGTCTTGGTAAAGCCTCCGAAGTCCCGGAAGCCATTCGCAAGGGTGTCGAAGACGCGAAAAAGAATCTGATTCATGTTCCGCTGGTCGGAACGACGATTCCGCATCAGATTACAGGAGTATTTGGCTCAGGCAAAGTCTTGCTCAAGCCTGCTTCCGAAGGTACCGGCGTTATTGCCGGCGGCCCGGCCCGTGCAGTGCTTGAACTGGCAGGCATCCGTGATATTCTGACCAAATCTTTGGGTTCATCCAATGCCAACAACATGGTTCGCGCCACACTGACAGGTCTTCAACAGCTGAAGCGTGTCGAAGTTGTTGCCCAGATGCGTGGCAAAACCATTCAGGAGCTATTGGGGTAGGAGGGAAATGCATGGCTGCGAAATTAAAGATTGTTCTGAAGCGAAGCCTAATCGGCCGGCCTGATGATCAAAAGTCGACAGTGCGTGTTCTTGGCCTGACCAAGATACAGCAATCGGTTCTCCAGGAAGATACACCGGCTATCCGGGGTATGATCCGCAAGGTTGAACATCTGGTTTCGGTTGAAGAACTGAAAGAATAGCAGTACGAGGAGGCGCAAGCGATGAAGTTGCATGAATTGTCTCCCGCACCAGGAAGCAAGAAAGCCAGAACCCGTGTCGGACGTGGATTGGGTTCCGGCTTGGGAAAAACATCGGGACGCGGGCATAAAGGTCAAGGAGCCCGTTCCGGTGGTGGCAAGCGGCCTGGATTTGAAGGTGGGCAAAAACCGTTATATTTGAGACTTCCCAAGCGGGGTTTCTACAATAAGTTCGCTCTGCAGTTTGCAGAAGTCAACGTGGGTTCGCTGAACGGCTTTGAAGCCGGTGAAGTGGTGGATTTGGTCGTTCTGGTGGAAGTCGGGATCATCAAAAAAGTTCACGATGGCTTGAAGATTCTTGGTAATGGCGAAATTGACAAAGCATTGACTGTAAGGGCGCATGGTTTCACCAAGGCCGCAATCGCCAAAATCGAGGCGGCCGGTGGAAAAGTCGAGGTGATTTAAGTGCTGGCTGCTTTGGCCAATGTGCTTAGAATTCCGGAGCTGCGTCAAAAAGTGGTATTTACCCTGGCGATGTTCATCGTGTTCCGGATAGGTATCCACATTCCGGCTCCCGGAGTCAATGCTGCGGTGATTGAGCAAATGTTCAACACAGGTAACCTGCTTGGCTTGTTGGATTTGTTTTCGGGCGGCGCCCTCAGCAAGTTTTCCATCTTCGCCATGAGTATTACTCCGTACATTAACTCTTCGATCATCATGCAATTGTTGACGGTCGTGGTGCCTCAGTTTGAACAATGGTCAAAGGAAGGCGAGGAAGGACGCAAGAAGATCTCTCAGATCACGCGTTACGGAACAGTGCTTCTGGGTTTTATTCAGGCGCTCGGAATGGCTTTTGGTTTGAAGCATGCTATCATTAATCCCGGTATCGGGTCGATTCTGTTGGTAGCGTTGACATTGACCGCAGGCACAGTGTTTCTGATGTGGATTGGCGAACAGATCACCGAAAAAGGCATTGGGAACGGCATTTCGCTCATTATCTTCGCCGGTATCGTTTCGCGGCTTCCTGATGGCCTGTTCGTGATTTTCGAATATTTGAAGGCCGGCACCATCTCTATCTTCAACGTTATTCTGTTTGTAGTCATCGCGGTGGCCATGATTGTGTTCGTAATCGCAATCTCGCAAGGGCATCGCAAAGTACCGGTACAGTATGCAAAGCGATTGGTTGGACGCAAGATGTACGGCGGACACTCCACCCACATTCCGCTGCGGGTTAACCAGGCGGGCGTCATTCCCATCATTTTTGCCTCTTCGGTTTTGATGTTTCCCGTCACCATCGGTCAATTCGTCGATGTGGGCTGGGTGAAAACCGTGACCGGCTGGTTTGAATGGGGTTCTCCCTTCCAAACCCTTCTCTACGCAGTAATGATCGTGTTTTTCACTTATTTCTATACTGCCATCACGATGAATATTCCTGATATGGCAGAAAACATGAAGAAATACGGCGGCTTTATCCCAGGGTTGCGACCAGGCAAGCCGACAGCGGACTATCTTGACCGGATCGTTACCCGCATTACTCTGGCCGGCTCGCTGTTTCTTGCGTTGATTGCCATTCTGCCAAACTTCGTGGCGGTTGTCACCCGAATTGAAGGTGTTTACTTCGGTGGCACTGCATTGTTGATTGTCGTCGGTGTTGCTCTGGATACGATGAAACAGATTGAATCACTGATATTGATGCGGCATTACCAGGGCTTCATGAAGTAAGGGGATGACTGTTCGTGTATCTCTTGTTGATGGGACCGCCGGGAGCCGGCAAAGGAACTCAGGCGGCTAGGCTAGTAGAACGCTATGACATTCCCCACGTATCCACCGGTGATATTTTCCGCGGCGCGTTGCAGGAACGGACGCCGCTTGGCCTAGAAGCCAAGCGATACATGGATGTCGGGGCACTCGTTCCCGACCAGGTCACCGTTGGCATTACACGTGAGCGATTGGCGAAGTCCGATTGCATCGGCGGGTTCATCTTGGACGGATTTCCCCGCACACTGCAACAAGCCCATGCATTGGATCAGATGCTCGCGAAAATGGGGATTCGTTTAAACAAGGTCGTGAACATTGTCGTTCCGGATCAGGAACTTATTCCACGGCTTACGGGGCGCCGCATCTGTCAATCATGCGGCGCCACCTACCACATGGAATTTCGTCCGCCGGCCCAACCCAGCGTGTGCGACCGTTGTGGCGGCGAGTTATATCAGCGAACTGACGACCAGGAAGAAACTGTCCGTGAAAGACTTGAAGTGTATAGGTTGCAGACACAACCCTTGATTCAGTATTACCGGGAACGTGACCTGTACTCCGAAATCAATGGCGCTCAGTCAACAGACGCTGTATTCAGGGATATCATTGTCAGCCTGACTGGCGAGGAACCATGATTGTTCTTAAGACGGAGCAAGAGATCGGGTATATGCGGGCGGCCGGCCGGATTGTCGGTCAAACGCTCGAACTCATTAAAAAAGCCATTAGCCCCGGGATAACAACGCAAGAACTTGACCATATCGCAGAACAGTTCATCCGCAGGGCCGGCGGTGTGCCGGCTTTTAAAGGGTACTGCGGGTTTCCGGCCAGCATTTGTTCGTCAATCAACGAACAGGTTGTCCATGGAATTCCCGGGCCGCGTCCGTTGAAAGAAGGCGATGTGATCAGCATCGATATCGGAGTCAAGTTGAACCGATATTATGGAGATGCGGCGATTACGGTTCCTGTTGGCGAAGTGGACCCTGAGATACTGAAATTGTTGTCAGTCACAGAGCAGGCGTTGCACAAAGGGATTGAACAGGCAGTTAAGGGAAATCGTTTATCCGATATCTCCCATGCGGTTCAACTTCATGCCGAATCGTTTGGATACGGGGTGGTCCGCGATTATGTAGGCCACGGTATCGGGCAACGTATGCATGAAGACCCCCAAATTCCCAATTATGGGCCGCCGGGTCGGGGTCCTCTGTTAAAAAGCGGAATGACCTTGGCTATTGAACCGATGATAAATTGTGGATCTCCCGATGTTGAAGTCTTAGCTGACGACTGGACGGTAGTAACCGTTGACAGAAAGGTATCCGCTCACTTCGAGCACACCGTTGCGATAACAGAAGGAGAACCGGTAATTTTGACTCTACCATAGTTAAGTGTCCAGAATAGTTTTGGTTAGCGGACGAGGAGGGATCGCGTGTCCAAGCAGGATGTCATTGAAGTTGAAGGTAAAGTAATTGAGGCTTTACCAAATGCTATGTTTCAGGTACAATTAGAAAATGGGCACGTAGTGTTGGCTCATGTTTCGGGAAAGATTCGTATGCATTTTATCCGAATCCTGCCCGGTGATCGGGTCACGGTGGAATTGACTCCGTATGACCTAAAACGCGGACGCATAACCTACCGTTTCAAATAGAAGAAATTGTTCTGGCAGCCAAAGCATAAAGGAGGATTGGATCATCATGAAGGTGAGGCCATCAGTTAAGCCTATCTGTGAAAAATGTAAGGTGATAAAACGCAAAGGGATCGTTATGGTCATTTGTGAGAATCCCAAGCATAAACAAAAACAAGGATAAGGGGGTGTATGATTAACCATGGCTCGTATTGCAAGTGTTGATTTACCGCGTGATAAAAGATTGGAAATTGCTTTAACATACATTTATGGGATAGGACTCACGACATCCCAGGAAATTCTCAAGACGACCGGCGTTAATCCGGATACCCGGGTTCGTGATCTGACGGAAGAAGAAGTGGCCAAACTGCGTGAAGCAATTGACAAAGGCTACAAAGTGGAAGGCGACCTGCGCCGGGAAGAACAGCTCAATATCAAGCGGCTGATTGAAATTGGGTCTTACCGGGGACGTCGTCATCGTCAGGGATTGCCTGTCCGTGGACAGAGAACCAAAACCAATGCCAGAACTCGCAAAGGCCCTCGTAAAACGGTCGGCGCGAAGCGTAGCAAAGGCTAAGAAGGAGGGATTGAAGATTGGCTACCAAGAAAGTTGCTGTTAGGCCCAAAAAGCGCGAGCGCAAGAATATTGAAGCGGGTGTGGCTCATATCCGTTCAACCTTTAACAATACAATCGTTACCATCACCGATGTCCGCGGCAATGCGATTTCCTGGTCAAGCGCCGGAATCCAGGGCTTCAAAGGCTCCCGCAAAAGCACCCCCTTCGCAGCGCAGATGGCAGCGGAAACAGCGGCCAAAGCAGCTATGGATCACGGCATGAAGCGGGTGGAAGTATATGTTAAAGGGCCTGGAGCTGGTCGTGAAGCGGCCATCCGGTCTTTGCAGGCCGCAGGACTTGAAGTTGACATGATTAAAGATGTCACTCCCATTCCGCATAATGGCTGCCGGCCGCCTAAACGCAGAAGAGTATAGTCATTTCGGGAGGAGTTGAAAAGCAATGGCGAAATATACAGGGCCGGTTTGCCGGCAGTGCCGTCGTGAAGGCGTC
>CAZOJA010000182.1:0-5120 GCA_964579955.1 uncultured Veillonellaceae bacterium
AGCTACGGGCGCATGAAGTTGTTTGGATGCCGGGTGTAATTATAGCATACGAAATTGCCCCTGTCCACAATCGTTCGCAACTTCCGTGTGATTGCGTGTTATAATAAAGTCATCGCGTTTTAGTTCTATTACAATCTACAAATAATCAATTGCGAAATATTTCTGTTGGAGGACTCAACAATCTTGCTGAAACTTAAACCGGACTGGATGCCGCAACCCCTTATCCTTCTGGCTCTTAGCCATATGGTGACCGACCTCAGCCAGGGAGCGCTGCCGATGTTGCTGCCTTCACTTAAGACAGCGCTTAATCTCTCTTATACGCAGATCGGTCTGCTGGTATTGATTCAAAACGTCACTTCTTCCATCATCCAGCCGATTTTCGGCGCGATCACCGATAAAATGTCATTGCCCTGGTTACTTCCGGTCAGCGTATTCTTATCCGGCCTCGGCATGGCGATCACCGGATTCATGCCTTCGTACAACACGCTGCTGTTCGCGGTCGTCCTCGGCGGACTCGGTGTGGCCGGTTTTCATCCGCAAGCTTCCAAGTCGGCTCACTTCGTTAGTCCGGAAGCGATTCGCGGTCGCAGCATGGGGGTCTTCTCCGTGGGCGGCAACCTCGGCATGGCGCTCGGCGCCGGTTTCATGATGCTGCTGATGACCGCAGACGGCGGTCTACACAATACACTCTGGTTCGTATTGCCCGGTTCCATCACTGCCGTTCTTCTCTGGCGAAACCTGTCGAGCGTCTCCCCGGCTTCTTTCCGCCGGACCGGTCAGAGCAAAGCCCCGACCCAGCGATTCATAAACTGGAACATGCTGATATTGCTGCTGACCTTCATCTTCTTCCGTTCGACCCTGCATGCCGGACTATCTACCTATATCCCCCTATACTATGTCAATTATCTGAACGGCAGCCCGGTTTACGCCGGATACATGCTGTCCTTGTTCCTCGGCGGCGGTGTGTTCGGCACGTTCCTCGGTGCAACACTATCGGACAGGCTGGGGCGAAAAACCATCATCGCCGGTTCAATGGTCGTCGTATTGCCGATGGTTGCAGCGCTTCCCTTTACCAGTGGCCTCGTTACGATGGCCCTGCTGACCTGTATCGGCTTTGTCTTGATTTCTTCCTTCGCAACCACTCTGGTCCTGGCTCAGGAAATGATGCCCGGTTACGAAGGCATGGCCTCTGGACTGACCATCGGCTTCACCATCGGTCTCGGCGGCCTCGGCGTGACCATCCTCGGTTATATCGCCGACCTTTACGGTATCCCGACCATTTTCAACGTACTGTCGTTCCTGCCGCTTATCGGCCTATTTCTGTCACTACCGCTGCCAGGCCGGTTGTTTAAGAGTGACCATCGCTGATCAGCGGCCGGCCGCTCGCCCTTGCAATTCGCTCAGTCGGTCGCGGTGTCCGATAACCAATAATACATCCCCTACTTCGATGGTTTCTGCCGCTGCAATATGCGTCATCAATTTTCCCTGACGATGAATCCCGACAATTAGCGAATCGTATTGTTCCTTGATGCCGCAAACCGCCAGGCTGGTTCCCACCAGGGAAGACGTCGGTGCGACACGAATCTCGGCAATATCCAGATGCAATTCTTCATTATAAAAAACATTGTCCATCAAATCGACGATTGCCGGTTTTGTCATTGCGGTTGCCATCTGGCGGCCGCCCATTATTTCCGGCGAAATCACATTGGTCGCGCCGCTGCGTTTCAACTTTTCAATGGCTTCAGACCGGTTGGCCCTTGCCACGATCGAGAAAGAGGGATCAGGATTAAGACTTCGCGCGGTCAATGTAACGTAAACATTTTCCGCATCATGCGATATCGTGGTTATGATTCCACGCGCCTTGCGAACGCCAGCCTGCAGCAAAACCGAATCCAGCGTCGCATCTCCCTGAATCGCCAGGATTCCCCGATCCACCAAACTCTGCAAAATCGTTGCATCCTGATCAATTACAACAAAAGGCTCCTTGTCCTGCAGTAGACGTTCCATTACCACGTTGCCGACTCTTCCCGCACCACAGACAATAATATGCCCGGATAGATTTTCAATACGTCTTTGCATGCCTCTCCTCCCCAACACATCACGCAATTTTCCTTCCAACACGACCTGGAACACTGAAGTAAAAACATAAAATGCGCTACCGACACCAAACAGAATCAAAGCAATCGTAAACAAGCGACCGCCGTCGGTTTTCGCTACAACATCGCCATAACCGACCGTAGAAACCGTAGTGACTGTCAGATATAACGCATCAAGAACCGGTAAATGCTCCAGAACCATATACCCCGCAGTCCCCAGTAACAATAAGCTGCCAAACACACTGATCGCCAGCGCCAGATTTTTTGAAGCCAGTGTTCGTCACCCCTTTTCCCAACGCATTCAAAAACACACTTTGTTAAAGTTAAAGGATTCCGCCTTCGCTTGTCTAATTAATTATAAACAAACGACCCTGCCGGAAAACCAGCCGGCAAAAATAACAGGGAGGCGTTCAATGATGAAACAATTCATCCAATGGCACCACGATGTTTTTGGGGAAAAAGTAGTCAAAGCATTGGAAAAAAATAATTTCCAGGCCTATTACTTCGGCAACCGGGCCGATGCCGTGGCAAAAGTCATGTCGCTGGTGCAACCCGGCGCCACAGTCGGTGTGGGCGGGTCCTGGACATTGAAGGAACTGAATATTCCCGACCAACTGGAAAAGAAAGGGCATGAGGTCTTTGACCACAACCGGCCCGGACTCACTATGGAACAATCCATGGCGCTGCGACACAAAGAACTGTCCTGTGACGTCTTTCTTTCCGGTACCAACGCGATTACGTTGGACGGCCAGCTCGTCAACACCGACGGTTCCGGCAACCGGGTGGCGGCCATGAGCTTTGGACCGAAAAAAGTGGTGGTAGTGGTCGGAGTCAATAAAATCGTCCCTGACCTGGACGCAGCCATGGAACGTATCGAAATGTTCGCGGCACCGGTCAACAATAAGCGACTGGACCGGCCCAACCCCTGTACCGTCACCGGCATCTGCATGGACTGCCAGGGTCCTGGCCGCATCTGCAACATCACCACGATTCTGCACAAAAGGCCGCCGACCATGGAGTTCCACGTAATCATCATCGGCGAGGAACTTGGCTTCTAACATTTCGTTTCTTTGATTCTACTGTTTTTCTTCGATAAACACCAGTAACGGCATAAAAAATCGGGTCCCTGATCAACAGGAGACCCGATTTTACATTCTATCAATCCGTCATTGGGATACATCAAGCAACTTTCTCGTTTTATCAATGATATTCATTTCATTATAACCGGCGATCTTCTCATACTGCTTGGCCGCCTCGCTCACCAGTTGAGGATCGCTGTCCAGTTGATATGAGTTGAGGATATTTCTGATCCGCAGGTTGAATCCGTTGTCGGTCGCAGCATCGGCGACCGGTGCCTGGGCTGCCTGTTGCTCTTCCTTTTTCTCTTTGGCTTTGACGTTGTAGCCGGTCAAATCCTTGCCGATCAACTTGCTGGCTTCGACCAGGTTGGCGTCGCGCAGATATTGTTTGAACTGCGTTTTTGTTTCGTTGGGGAGCTTCTTATAGTCACGAATAAAATCTTCCCGTTCTTCTTTCGGCATCTGCTTACGCAGATTGCGAATCTCGGCCGGGTAGTCGGTCATCTTCTTTGCAAGCAATCCACCGGCGGCAACCGCCAACAACAACGGTAACATATCGCACCTTCTCTCCGAGAATTTTTTCGCGAAATTTCTTACGCTAATAATATCGGAGTTTATCGCCAAAACATAAGTATCTTGGGCAATCTGGCCAAAAACATCTCGACTTTCAAAGTGCATTGCAATATACTCGAAAAGAAAACCAATCCAAGCTAAATGAAAGGATTCAAACCAAACCAGCCCAAATATAGGAGAGTGTCGGCTGATGAAAGAGGCTCGAGAATTCTGCAATTTGTTCAATAATCCACCGCAATGGTCAAACGAGCGATGCAAAATGCCACTGCCCGGATCGGATCGCCACCATGTATATCACTTGTGCGAATGTACCGACCCGGACAACATCGCGGCAACGCTGGAAGCTGCCAAAATTCACTCCATCGCCCTGATCGGCATTAGCCCCGCCGCTTGGTCTGTCGGACTGGCATTGAAGCACCGCCAGTTTAAAGTCACATTGATTGCGTCCGGCTCTGAAACGGCTTATGTAAAAAATCGCCTGCAAGCAGGCGATGTAGGAGCGTTTTTTCAGCACCACGGAATAATTTTGCATCCCAACGCAGCCAAGTCGCTTCAAGGCTCGCAGATTCACTGCCAGAGCGGTTACTGCGGTTTTGTCTGCGAGGGCCGCTTTATCAAGGAAAGCGAAGAAGTGGGCTGTGTTATAACCGAGAGCGGCAATGTTTATGCGGATGCCGTTATGATCATTTAATCAAGTCTCAATTTCCAACCAACTCCACTTCTACTTTTCCTGATCGGGACCTGTAAGCCGAATTGTAAACTCGGTGGCCGGCTTTTTCAATTCTCCAGATCACGGGCGATGCAGCATCCCAGAGAGCCTCTGCCACCCTGGCCGACGAAGGCGTAACAGGACAGATTGTGAAACGGGCAGTGCATTCTCCGTTTCCAGCAGTCCGGCACTGCGCCAAAAGCAATTGCGGATTCTGTTTCGAATATGCTGAAAGCAAAACGTCACTTGCAGCTATCAATACAAACAAACCATGGTTTTTTCGTGGATCCGGCGGCCCATCTCGATACTTCATCGCCAGTATTGGTACGTCACAGCCGCCACGCACCTGAAACAGTTTCATATCGGACACACTCTTGCGTCCCGGTGTTGTTCCGTTGTAAAACTGGGCGATGACCTGCCAGACAAAATCTTCAGCCGGCCCATTTCCCGGCCCGATCACACCAGACGGAAGCTGCAGCTCGTATACAGATTGTCCTGCAACTCCACGTATCGGTTGCGACTCCCAGACAGGACGGTCTTTATGGTAGATGATTACTGTAAATTCAAGGCGCTGGGGCGATGGAGATGGTTGCGGATTCGATTCCTTGACCCAGTTCATTTTCCATTGCAATGTGGGAGTGGTTGTCACGATTTCTCCAACCG
>CAZOJA010000183.1:0-5006 GCA_964579955.1 uncultured Veillonellaceae bacterium
ATCATGAAACCATGTCCACTGAAACCCGCTGCCACGTGAAAGCCTTCCACGTCGCCAGCCGGGCCAAGGATCGGCTGACGGTCCGGCGACATGTCATACAGTCCGGCCCATTGCCGCACTACGTTGAGCCCGGCCAACGGCGGCAGGATCTTGACGATCCGGCGGGCCATCTCGCCGAGGAATTGCCAGCTGGACTCGGTGTTGAAGCTCTCCGGTTCATCGGGGTGGCCGATGCCCATGATAAAGCTGCCATGCGGACTTTGCTGACAATACAGGTTGTGGTGGAAACTCATCACCATCGAGTCCTGCATCGGTTCAACCGGTTCGGTGACGAGGATTTCATGCCGTTCGGGATAAATCGGCAACTCGACGCCGACCATCCGGCCCAGCTGTTTGGAATAGCCGCCAGCCGCCACGACTACCCGTGGGGTACTAATAGTACCCCACCGGGTCTTGACCCCGGTGATCCGGCAACATTCCGCTTCAATCCCGGTCACTTCGCTGTCTGTGCGGATCTCCACGCCATGGCGCTGCGCCGCTTTCGCATAGGCGGCAGTCGCCTTGAACGGATTGCAGTGGCCGTCTTTGGCGCAGAAGGTCGCCCCCAGCAGCCCTGCCGTGTTCAGATGCGGCACGATCTCTTTCGCTTCCGCCGGCGTCACCCAACGGGATGGAATCCCCAGCGAATTTTGCAGCAGCAGGTTCTTTTTGAACTGGGCCGCCATTTTTTCCGTATAGGCCAGCAGCAGATAGCCGCCTTGTTTCAGTTCGATATCGATATCGACGTCCAGCAGCTCGGGCAGCTGTTCCAGCATCCGGGTGCTTTCCCTCGACAGCAGGCAGTTGGTTTCTGTGCCCCACTGCATCCGCATGCCGGCGCCGCAGCGGCCGGTAGCGCCGCTGGCCAGGTAACCGCGTTCCAACAGCACCACTTTGCCGGCGCCGAGCCGGGCCAGATTATAGGCCGTGGCGCAACCGACGATGCCGCCGCCGATCACCACTACATCCGCTGTTTCATTCATCCGTGCCACCCCCGGCAAGCGCCCCCAGGCTGATCGTCGCCACCGGTTGCCGAAACGTCGGCAACGTGATTTCGGCCAGCGGTTTGCCAGTGGCTTTGGCCAGTTCCTGCGCCACCAGCGGCATGCAGGTCCGGCCCTGGCAGGGCCCCATGCCACAGCGGCAGCTGCGCTTTATTTCTTCGCTGCTCAGATTGCCGTCGGCAATGCTCTGACGAATTTCCGACAGTTTGATATCCTCGCACCGACAGATGATGATCTCTTCATCGAGGTTTTCACTCATAGCGCCACGTCCTTTCGCCGCCGGATATTCCGCACATCCATCACAATCGCTTTGTCCACCGACAGCCACAGCACCGTCGTCCGGTTGGCCTGCTGCTGCACTCGTTGCACCGTCGCCGCGCCAATAGTTTTTCCGGCCCGGTCGATCGCCCCGACGACTTCGCCGGGTTCCGGCAGCGGTGCGAATTCATAGGGAATCTTCAGTAATGCCGCCTCTGGCGACCAGTCATAGTCGACGACAAAAATCGCCAGGCCGGGGCAGCGCGTGACACAGATGCCGCAGCCGTTGCATTTTGTTTCGTCGAACAGCGGTCGCTCGCTAATGCTGCCCGGCATTGTAATCGCGCCACGCGGACAGGCTTCGGCGCAGGGGTTGCAGGGAATCTGCTGGAAACACTCGATCACCGCCACCGGCCCTTGCTGCAGCCGGCCTGGCGCCGGCGCCACCGCCTGCAGGTCTTCATTCGTGGGAATTCCGTCGACTGCCAGCATCTTAAACCGCCTCCCCAAGCTGAACCTTACACAGGCCATTGCAGACTTTGGCGCTGACCGGCGCACTGCGCAGCGCATTCAACTGCGATTTCGCCTCGTGATAGAGCGCGGCAAAATTTTCGCTCTGGTAACGCAGGGCAAACGCTGCCGCCAGCCCCGCCAATTTTCCCTCGACCATCGCCGCCGACGCTTCTTCAACCCCGGCCACATCGCCCGCCACATAGATATTGTGATGGGTCGTCAGTAAATCGGCATTGCGCCAGGGAACATAGCCACCGAGTTCCGGTACGAATTCCATCTTACAGCCGGCCTGCCAGAGCAGCTCGGTGAGCGGACTCAGGCCGACAGCCAGACACAGGCCGTCCACGGCGAAGTTCCGTTCCGTACCGGGAATTTGCGCCCATTTTTCGTCCAGCTGACAGACGGTAACGCCGTTCAGCCGGTCAGTTCCATAGGCGCGCTTAATCGTGTGACCGGTATAGATCGGCACACCGCAGCGCTGGATTTTTGAGGCATGAACCCAGTAAGCGCCGATTTTGGGCGCCGCCTCGATGATCGCCGCCACCTCGACTCCGGCCTGCAGCAGTTGGTAGGCGACAATCACGCCGATATTGCCGGCGCCGACCATCAGCACCCGCTCGGCCGGCTTGACGCCATAAACATTCATCAGGGTCTGCACAGCGCCGGCGCCGTAAATGCCGGGCAGGTCGTTGTTGGGAAACGCCAGCGTCTTTTCCGATGCACCGGTCGCCACAATCAACTTCTTCGGTTTTACCAGACAAAACGCATCGCCCTGTTTGACCGACAGAACGCCGTCCGGGTAATAGCCGAGAGCGGTTGCATTTCTCCATACGCTGACATTGGACAGCTGCGCCAATTGATCCATCAGTTTGTGGGCGATTTCAAAGCCGCGCTCGCCGGCGTATTCTTCGCGCGAACCAAAAAATTTGTGTGTCTGCTTGATCAGCTGGCCGCCCAGTTCAGCGGCCCGTTCCAGCAGTAACACCTGCGCTCCCATTTCGGCTGCCTGAATCGCTGCCATCAGGCCAGCCGGTCCAGCGCCGACAATGGCGATATCCGTCTGCATCATACCAGTTTTCCCTTCCCTTCCTGGGTTTCCACCTGCATGCCGGCGCGCAGCGGTTCAACGCAAATCCGGACATTGGGCACTCCGTCCACTGTCATCAGGCAGGAAGAGCAGTTGCCAATCGCACAGAACAAGCCGCGCGGCCGATGAAACCGGCTGCTGTGACGCAATGAACGGACTCCTGCCGCATGCAGCGCCGCCGCAATCGGTTCACCAGACAGTCCTTCCACTTTCTTGCCATCAAAAACAAACTGTACTTTTTCCCGTATCGGGAACTCCAGAATCGGATGATTTTCGATACGCACTGATCTGTCACCTCCGTTTGAACCCTTGATTATGAAAAGGTATATATTGCACGAACCATGCCAACTGGATAAAAAAATCGGCAATGCCTTATAGCACAGCCGATTGCGCGATTTTCAGTATCTTATTTCTGTTGTGGGGCAGCCTATGATCGACGAATAAATCGTCAGTTTTTCGACACTTTCGTCGATTCTTCGACATCCAGTTGTAGGTTTTTCATTTTGTAATATAAAGTACTGCGGGGAATCCCCAGTTTTTTCGCTGCCACTGCCTTGTTAAAGTTCACTTCTGCCAGCACTCTGCTGATCAGATCGCGTTCAATCGCTGCGGTCGTATCCGTCAGCGTCTGTCCCGCTGCCGGCCGTTGCTGCGGCTGCAGCGCCGCGGCGGAAGTTCCGGCGGCAGAGTCGGCGGCTAAATTCAGCGGCAGATTGGTCAGCGTCATCACTTCGCCGTCGCACAAAATCACCATCCGCTCCAGCGCATTGTAAAGCTCGCGCACGTTGCCCGGCCACTCGTAGTCGAGCAATGCCGCCATCACCGCTGGTTCCAGCCGTCGGATCTGTTTGCCGTGCAAATGGCTGAAATGCTGAATCCCCCGGTGCACCAGCTCCGGGATGTCCTCGCGGCGCTCCCGCAGCGACGGCAATGGGATCGTCACCACATTCAGCCGGTAATACAAATCTTCGCGGAATTCACCCCGCGCAATCATCACTTCCAGATCGCGGTGCGTCGCCGCAATCACCCGGATATCGACGTGCACGGCTTTGCCGCCGACCCGGTGAAAACGCTGTTCCTGCAGCACGCGCAGCAACTTGACCTGCATTTCTTTTGGCATCTCGCCAATCTCATCCAGAAATAAAGTTCCGGCATGCGCCTGCTCCAGATAACCCAGCTTGCCTTTCTTGTCCGCGCCGGTGAATGAGCCCGGTTCATAGCCGAACAATTCGCTTTCAAACAGGCTGGCCGGAATCGCGCCGCAATTGATCGCCACGAACTGGCCGCGACGCCCGCTGGCCCGGTGGATGGCGCTGGCGAACAGTTCCTTGCCGCTGCCGCTCTCGCCGCGCAACATGACCGAAACATTGGTGGCCGCAACCCGGCGGGCCACGCGAACCGCCTCCATCACCAACGGACTGTGGCCGTAAATCGCCGAAAATTCGTCCGCCGTGGCCTGGATCTTGTCAATTTCTTCGCGCAGGCTGCGCACTTCGTTGCCCGCTTCCGACAACTGCTGATTCAGATTGACCACTTCGGTGATATCCCGCTCGGCGGAAACGCCGCCGACAATCTTGCCTTCCAGCCGGACCGGTTGGGCATTGATCAGGACATGCGTGCCGGGACAGGGCTTATGATAGGCTTCGCGAACTAACAGCCCGTCGCGCATCGCCTGGGTGACCATCAGGTTGGAAAAAAACTTGCCGATCGGCTGCCCGATGATTTCGGCCGACGCAATGCCATAAAGCAGCTCGGCCCGCCGGTTCCAGCCAGTCACCCGGTTTTCCGCATCGATCACGCAAACGGCTTCTTCCAGCACATCGAGCAACTCGTTCCAGCGAGCCGCCTGCAGCAGGTTTTCTGCCAGCAGCTCCTGACACAGCTGTTTCAGTTCTTCCGCCGAACTGACTTTAATTTGTTCCTGCAACAATTCCCAGGCCTGCTTCGCCATTCTCAACTGCCTCCGTTACCCGCTGTATGTAGCTCGCGATGTGTTGCGCACCCCAAAAAAAGAAAAAGCTGCCGAACCCCTAATAGGAGTGTCGAGCAGCTCTGCTCTGTCAGTGACGAAAAACTGACACTATTATTTAGTATTATACGTGGTG
>CAZOJA010000184.1:0-4974 GCA_964579955.1 uncultured Veillonellaceae bacterium
GGCTTTGGCCTATGCCATCTATCGCGGCCGGGATACCGTGTCGGTCGATGAGATGGACTGGCTGAAGTGGTAAGGGGGTGTTCTGAACATGTGGGTTGATTTTTCCTTGGAATATGCCTGGTTAATCCCGTTTCTGCCGGCAGTCTCGTTTGTTCTGATCGGGTTCTTTTTGCGGCAAATGCCGGAAATGGCTGCCCGACTGGCGATCAAAGCAATGGCGACCTCATTCATCCTGTCGGTCGGAGTCGCTTGGGCGGTGCTGTCGCGGGGAATCAGCGTGGAAAAGCCTTTCGTTGTCAAAACCGTCTGGTTTTCGATGCCTGGGTTGACTGCCGAAATGGGCGTGCTGATTGACCCGACATCGGCGATGATGTTGCTGGTGGTGACCCTGATCGCCTTGTTGGTGATGATCTATTCGACCGGCTATATGACCGGCGATCCCGGCTACGGACGCTTCTTCGGCTTTCTGTCCTTGTTTGCCGCTTCGATGCTGGCGATGATTATCTCGACCAATTTCCTGCAGTTGTTCGTGTTTTGGGAGTTGGTCGGCTTGTGCTCGTATCTGTTGATCGGTTGGTACTTCCATAAAGTGTCGGCCCGTGAAGCTGCCAAAAAGGCGTTTATGACCACCCGGATCGGCGATTTCGGCTTGTTGATGGGAATTCTGTTCTTGCAGATCATGTTCGGCACACTCGATTTTACGGAACTGGCAACCAAAGTCCCCGCCTATGTCAGTCAGAGCGGCGCCGCGTTGCTGACCTGCGTGGCCTTGTTGCTGTTCGCGGGACCGATCGCCAAATCGGGTCAGTTTCCGCTGCATGTTTGGTTGCCGGATGCGATGGAGGGTCCTACGCCGGTTTCCGCGTTGATTCATGCGGCGACCATGGTTGTGGCCGGGGTGTATCTGGTAGCCAGAGCTTTCGCGATTTTCCATGTGCTGCCGGGGGCGATGACGGTCATCGCCTGGGTCGGCTGCATCACCGCGTTGTTTGCAGCCTGCATCGCACTGACACAGCGCGAAATAAAGCGAATCCTGGCGTTTTCGACGATCAGCCAGCTGGGCTACATGATGCTGGCGCTCGGGGTCGGCAGTCTGACCGCATCCATGTTTCACCTGATGACGCATGCCTTTTTCAAGGCCCTGCTCTTCCTCGGCGCCGGCTCGGTGTTGCACGCGCTGCATGACAAGGCTGACATTTTCGAGATGGGCGGTTTGCGCAAATCGATGCCAGCCACTTGCGCGATGATGGGGATCGCCGTGCTGGCAATCGCCGGAATTCCTCCGTTTGCCGGATTCTTCTCCAAAGATGAGATTCTGGTGGCGGCGGCGCATGTTTCCACTCCGCTATATATCGGCGCCTCGTTCACCGCCTTCCTGACCGCGTTCTACATGGCCCGGCTGTTCCTGGTCGCGTTCTTCGGCGAGGAGAATCCGCATAACCATCCGCACGAATCAGGCATCTCGATGCTGTTTCCGATGGGCGTGCTGGCCGTTCTCAGCGTGGTTGGCGGCGCAATTCCCTTCGCACTCGGATTTGGCGACTGGGTCCGTTTTGGCCCGGCTCACCATGCAGGAATCGACTGGGGGATCGCTTCGGCGTCCACCTTGATCGCCCTGGCCGGCCTGGGTCTGGCCTGGTCGATTTACGGCGGCGGGCCAAGGCGGTCGGATGCGATTGCCAAACAGGCAGGGTTCCTGTATTCGCTAAGTCTGAATAAGTTCTATATCGATGAAGTCTATCAATGGTTCAACCGGAATATCGTGACAGGCATGGCCCGGATACTCTACTGGATCGACCTGAATGTCGTGGATGGGATCGTCGATGGCGCCGCACAGAAGAGCGGAGCAGTCGGAGCGATTTTGCGGCGGTTCCAGACCGGTCAGACCCAGCAGTATGCGGCACTGATGCTGATCGCTACAGTTATGCTGACGCTGATACTGGCGATTACGACCGGTGCAGTCGCCGGGGGAGGGAAAATCTGATGTCGTTTCCAATACTTTCTGTGATCCTGTTCGCGCCGATTGCCGGTGCGGCGGCGATTACCTTTCTGCCCACGACGGCCGGATCTTCAATCAAGAAAGTTAGTGCAGCTGCCATGGGGATATCCTTCCTGCTGTCGTTGCTGGTGTTCTTCGGCTACAACTGGCAGACCGGCGGTATGCAATTCGTGGAGTCGCTGGCTTGGTTGCCGGAAATGGGCGCTGCTTACAGCCTGGGAGTCGACGGATTGTCGGCGCCGATGGTGCTGCTGACGGCGCTGATCGGGTTTGCCGGTGTGTTTGCTTCCTGGCGGGTGGAGGAACGGCCGAAAGAGTTCTTCATCCTGTTTCTGCTGTTGGTGGCCGGTGTTGCCGGCACTTTCGTAGCGCGTGACCTGTTTCTTTTCCTGCTTTGTTACGAAGTCGTAGTCATTCCGATTTATATCATGATCATCCTTTGGGGCTCGAGCAAGCGGGTCACCAAAGAATACGCCGCGATGAAGCTGACGATCTACCTGTTGCTTGGCTCGGCATTTTTGCTGGCCGGCATCCTGATGTTATATCTGAACGCCTACCCGGCCGGTGCTCGCACGTTTTCCATGGAAGCGCTGACCCAGGCCGCAGCGGGTGGCGCCTTGTCGCCGGAATTCCAGAAATTCGCCTTCTTCTTCGTGATGTTGGGCTTTGGTTCTCTGCTTTCGATGTGGCCGTTTCATTCCTGGTCGCCGGATGGTTATGCCGGTGCGCCGACGGCGGTGTCGATGGTTCACGCCGGGGTATTGAAAAAAATCGGCGGTTATGGTCTGATTCGGATCGGGCTGTTGATGCTGCCGCTCGGCTTTAAGTTCTGGGCGCCGCTGATTGCGGCGTTTGGCGTGGCCAATGTCGCCTATGCCGCCTTTATTGCCCTGGTCCAGAAAGACATGAAATACGTTGTCGGTTATTCATCGGTGTCGCACATGGGCTACGTTTTGATCGGGATCGCCGCGGCCGATGTGATCGGCATCAATGGCGCCGTGGCCAACATGTTTGCGCATGGCGTGATGTCCGCCCTGTTTTTTGCCATGATCGGTCATATTTATCATGCCACGCACACTCGGCATATTCCTGACCTCGGCGGGTTGGCGCACCAGATGCCACGGGCGACCGTAGGTTTCTTCCTGGCCGGGATGGCATCGCTAGGATTGCCGGGCTTGATCAGTTTCGTGCCGGAGTTTACCATCTTTGTCGGATCTTTCAAGGCATATCCTCTGTTTGCCGTGCTGGCGATTGCCGGCATCATCCTGACTGCGTTGTATGTGCTGCGGGTGCTGGCCGACGTGTTGTTCGGACCCCGCCGCAGCGAGTGGGACAAGGTACATGATTTGCACGGTGTCGATTGGGTGCCGCTGGTGACCCTGGGCGCGTTCCTGGTCGGGTTTGGCTTATTCCCGTCGTTGTTGATGAATGTGGTGAACAGCGGCATCGAACCGTTAATGCCGTTGCTGGCGAAGATAAAACTCGCGGCGACGCTGTGGGGGGGACTGTGATCATGAATTTCAATGCATTGATGCTGGAAATGGCGGTTGCCCTGATGGCATTGCTGATCCTGGTGGCAGACCTGCTGATGGAACCCGGTCAGTCCCGTCGCAAACTCGGCTATCTGGCAATCGCCGGCCTGACCGCTGTGCTGCTGGTTTCGTTCAGCCGTTATGGTCTGAACCAGACTTTCTATAGCGGACTGTTCCGACTGGATGATTACGCGGTATTTTTCAAGCAGACCTTTATGATTGGCGCAATTCTGGTCATGCTGTTTTCGCTGGACTTTGTCGACCGCCTGCCACATTCCCGGGCCGAATTCTACGTCCTGTTGCTGTTTGCTCTGACGGGGATGATGGTGCTGGCCTCGGCCAACGATCTGATCACGCTGTATGTGGGAATCGAACTGATGACGTTCAGCTTCTTCATCCTGGTCGGTTATGTGCTGACGGAAACGAAATCCACCGAGGCGGCGATCAAGTATTTGGTGCTGGCCTCGGCTGCTTCCGCCGTCATGCTTTATGGCATGAGCCTGTTGTTCGGGATTGTCGGGCAACTTGGTTACAGTGCGCTTGCCAAAGGAGTGACAGCTTCTCCGGCACTGATCGTGGGCGGCGTGATGATCCTTTCTGGCTTTGCTTTCAAAATAGCCGCTCCGCCGTTTCACATGTGGGCGCCTGATGTTTACGAGGGAGCGCCGGTTCCGGTGACGGCCCTGTTGGCAATGGGTTCCAAAGCGGCCGGGTTTGCCGCGTTGATCCGCGTATTTACTGAAGTGTTTCCGGCGACAGGCTATCCGTGGCCGCTGCTGGTGCTGGTTCTCTCCGGGGCGGCGATGCTGATCGGCAACCTGGCGGCAATTCCTCAGACCAACATGAAACGGATGCTGGCCTATTCCTCGATCGCTCAGGCCGGTTACCTGCTGATCGGGCTGTTGGCCGGCAGTACGGACGGAATCAAAGGAATCCTGTTTTACTTGTTGATCTACACCTTCGCCAATGTCGGCGCGTTTGCCGTCGTTACGGCAGTCAGCAGACATCGCCAGGGCGAAACCATCGCCGACTTGGCCGGACTGTCCCGTCAGGCGCCGGTATTGGCAGTGGTTATGACTGTTTCCCTGTTGTCGATGGCAGGCATCCCGCCGCTAGCCGGTTTTGTCGGCAAGTTCTTCCTGTTCTCGTCAGCGATTGATGCCGGTTATCTCTGGATTGCGGTGCTGGGGTTTGTTCTGTCGATGGTGTCGGTATATTATTATCTCAACGTGGTGAAGGTAATGTATCTCGGTGCAGCCGCGGATGACCAGCCGTTCGAGATTGCCCTGCCGGTCCGGCTGACCGCCTTGTTCGCGATGGCGGCAACCTTGGCGATGGGGGTATATCCTGGCCCGCTGTCAAAAATGGCAGATATGGCGGCAAAAACGGTATTCAAATAAGCTGCGAAGAAAAACGTGCTATGGTTTAGTTAAAAGCCTGACT
>CAZOJA010000185.1:0-4961 GCA_964579955.1 uncultured Veillonellaceae bacterium
CCCGTTCCGCTCTGCAGAACGCGTCCAGCATCGCGGCGATGGTACTGACCACCGAGACCCTGATCACCGACAAACCGGAAAAAGCTGCTCCGGCTGGCATGCCTGGCGGCATGGGCGGTATGGGTGGCATGGGCGGTATGGATATGTAGGATCCGGGCAACCGGACGAAACCCCGGGTGGAATATTCCACCCGGGGTTTTTTGTGCTTGACCGATAGTTGGCAAGCAGAGGATAATGAACTTAAAGGATTCTCCATTAATAATCCCGCTCGGGCGGACTGAAAAGTAAGGAGGGTTATCGTGGGAACAGTGCCAAAAACAATCAAAAATATGCGCAAGTGCATCTGCAAGCGATGTCCCAGTTATACCTTCGCCTGCAAAATCAAATCGATGCCTGCGAACGTGATGAATCTCATCAAAGGGGTTGATAAGACGGAACATCATGAAGGAATCTATTGCGCGTACGAAAAGAGCCACTGCATCGACGAAGAAAAAGGGTGTATCTGTGGCCAATGTGTGTTGACAACGGAGTATGGCCTTGACAAAAAATATTACTGTACGGTGACAGGCGGGAAATAGGGCAGGTGTGTTTGATTACCTTGTCAATAAGGAGCATTGGTTATGGACGGAAAAAGAGAGGAAATCAGCCTCGGCAAAGCGGGCTGGAACTTTGATAACAGTTATTCCCGGCTGCCCCAGGTATTTTTTAGCAAGATCAATCCAACCCCGGTACGTTTGCCGAAGTTGATTGTTCTGAACGAACCCTTGGCGGTATCTCTGGGGCTAGATGTCCAAGCGCTACGCAGTGCGGCAGGGGTGGCGACGCTGGCAGGCAATCGCATCCCTCCGGGGGCGGTGCCGCTGGCGCAAGCCTATGCGGGCCATCAATTCGGCCATTTTACAATGCTGGGGGACGGACGGGCCTTGTTGCTGGGCGAGCAGATCACTCCCCGCGGAGAGCGGTCGGACATTCAGCTCAAGGGTTCGGGACAAACGCCGTATTCCCGCCGAGGCGACGGTCGTGCGGCCGTGGGTCCGATGCTGCGCGAATACATCATCAGCGAAGCGATGCACGCACTGGGTATTGCCACGACCCGCAGCCTTGCGGTGGTGGCAACCGGTGAGGCAGTCCTGCGCGACACGGAACAACCGGGCGCGGTGCTGACCCGCGTGGCTGCCAGTCACCTGCGCGTCGGAACCTTTCAGTATGCCGCGACCTGGGGCACGCCCGCAGAACTGAGCGCTCTGGCTGATTATACAATTCAACGTCATTTTCCCTTCATTGCAGCGGAGGAGAATCGATATCTCTTGCTGCTGCAGGAGGTAATCAGGCGTCAGGCGGCGCTGATTGCCGCATGGCAATTGGTTGGCTTCATTCACGGGGTGATGAATACCGACAACATGGCGCTTGCCGGCGAAACGATCGACTATGGCCCGTGTGCTTTCATGGATGTGTACGATCCGAAAACCGTATTCAGCTCGATCGACACGCAAGGTCGCTATGCCTATGAAAATCAACCGGATATTGCGGGCTGGAACCTCGCCCGTTTTGCTGAGGCGCTGTTGCCGCTGTTGCATGCTGAACGGCCGCAGGCGATTCGATTGGCGCAGCAGGCGATTGAGCGTTTTCCGTCCCAGTTTCAGCAGCATTGGCTGGCTGGAATGAGAGCGAAACTGGGGATTTTTAATCAGGAAACCGAGGACGAAACGTTGATCCAAGATCTGCTCGGCATGATGAAAAAATGGCGCGCGGACTATACTCATACCTTCCGGTCCTTGTCCTTAAACCGACCGGGTGGCGATGCGTTGTCCGGCAGCGAAGATTTTTCCCTTTGGCACGAACGTTGGCAGGCAAGGCTTGGCAGACAGAAGGAAACAAAAGAAGCTTCGCAACAGTTGATGCAACAAAGCAGTCCGGAGCGAATCCCCCGCAACCACCGGGTGGAAGAGGCATTGGAAGCTGCTGTGCAACAAGGTGACTACAGCGTGATGGAACGGTTGCTGCAAGCGCTGGCAAGACCTTTCGTGCACTTGCCCGAATACGCCGAGTACGCGGATATTCCTCCGACCTCAAACCGTCCGTACCGAACTTTTTGCGGAACCTGAAGCAGCGACGGCGGCGGAGAAGGGTTGCGATGAACTTTTCCCGCTCGTGAAGCAGAAAATTCTGCAATGGCTGTTAGGTTCAATAATATGCTATAATTGACCAAAACATTATCGCGCAGGAGGCATTGATTCAAGTATGACAGTCAAACACGACGAATTGGTTCTGGTCATCGATTTCGGTGCGCAGTACAGCCAGTTGATTGCCCGCCGAGTACGGGAATGCGGTGTGTACAGCGAAATCATACCTTATCACGCATCGCTGGCGGAGATCGCCGCGAAAAAGCCGAAAGGCATTATCTTCTCCGGTGGACCTAACAGTGTTTATGGTGAAAAAGCACCGCATAGCGATCCGGGAATTTACTCACTGGGAGTTCCCGTTTTAGGGATCTGCTACGGCATGCAACTGATGGCGCTGCAACTCGGCGGCGAAGTGGCGCGATCTGAAGCGCGTGAATATGGCCACGCAGACTTAAATCACGATGTGGAAGCCGCTTTGTTCAAGGGGATTGCGGCACCGACGCCGGTCTGGATGAGCCATGGCGATTCGATCGTGAAACCGCCGGCCGGCTTTGTCGTGTCCGCCAATACTTCCAACACACCGACGGCGGCGATGTCGAATGTGGCGCAAAAACTTTATGGCGTGCAGTTCCATCCGGAAGTGGTACACACCCGCGAAGGGACGCCGTTGCTGAAAAACTTCCTGTTTGGCATTTGCGGCTGCCGTGGTGACTGGAATATGGGCTCCTTCATCGATATGGCCGTGGCGAAAATCCGCGAGCAGGTTGGCGATAAAAAAGTGTTGTGCGGCCTGTCCGGCGGCGTCGATTCTTCGGTGGCGGCGGTCCTGGTCCATCGGGCGGTGGGCGATCAACTGACCTGCGTGTTCGTCGATCATGGATTCATGCGCAAAGATGAAGCCAAGCAAGTGGTGCATACTTTCCGTGACGAGTTTCATATCAACCTGGTGCACGTCGATGCGTCAGAACGCTTTATGAGCCGGGTGGCCGGCGTGACCGACCCGGAAAGCAAGCGCAAGATCATCGGCGAGGAGTTTATCCGGGTGTTTGAAAGCGAAGCGGAAAAAATCGGCGCTTCCGACTTCCTGGTGCAGGGAACCTTGTATCCGGATGTGATTGAAAGCGGAACGTCGACGGCGGCGGTGATCAAAAGCCATCATAATGTCGGCGGTTTGCCGGAAGACATGAAGTTCGCCCTGGTCGAACCGCTGCGGGAACTGTTCAAGGATGAGGTGCGCCTGTTGGGCGCGGAACTGGGCCTGTCGGAAGAAATTGTCCAGCGGCAGCCGTTTCCCGGCCCGGGTCTGGCGATCCGCATCATCGGCGAAATCACGGCGGAACGGCTGGAGATCCTGCGGGAAGCCGATGCGATCGTGCGGGAAGAAATCCGCAACGCCGGTCTGCACCGCAAGATCTGGCAATCGTTTGCCGTGTTGCCGGCGCTCAAGAGTGTCGGCGTCATGGGCGATGAACGGACCTACGCCTATACGGTCGGCATCCGGGCGGTGGAGAGCGAGGACGGCATGACGGCCGACTGGTCGCGGATGCCCTACGAAGTGCTCGACAAAATGTCGCGACGGATCGTGAACGAGGTCAAAGGGGTCAACCGGATCGTCTATGATGTGACGTCGAAACCTCCCTCGACGATTGAGTGGGAATAAATTACCGAACGTTTTTTGCAAAAAAATAATTAAAGTTCATAAATCGGGTTGACATGGTTTTCAGCTCACTGATACAATGGTGGTGTAATCATTACCGCCGTATGTTTTTGAGCTGTCTCAAAAGTCTTACGTGCGAAAGTGCGCCTAGGGTTCCGCACGGCCGACGTTGCCCGTGCCGTTCAGGTTTGAACGGGTGAATGTTGGTGTGGCTGTGACCAAGTGGCGCAGGCGCCTATGCGCTACACCGAGGGGACAAAAGCCCGGGCGGGGAGGTTTCGCTGATTTAGTTTCGCGAAGCTCCCCGCCCGTTTTTTTATCGCTAAAAATATTGAAGGAGGGTCAGTTGTGAAGGTTGCCGTTATCATGGGAAGCGATTCCGACTGGGATGTCATGGCCCCGGCAGTGGAAGTGTTGAAGGAGTTTGCGATTGAGACCGAAGTGGTCGTGGCCTCGGCCCATCGGACACCGGACAAAGTGCATGAATTTGCCGAAGGAGCGGCAGGGCGCGGCGTGGGAGTGATCATCGCGGCGGCTGGCGCCGCAGCGCACCTGCCGGGCGTGGTGGCCGCCTATACGACATTGCCGGTGATCGGTGTGCCGGTGAACAGCACTTCTCTCGGCGGCATGGATGCCCTGCTCAGCATCGCGCAGATGCCGGCGGGAATTCCGGTGGCATGCATGGCGATCAACGGGGCGAAAAACGCCGGACTGTTCGCTGCGCAGATCCTGTCGACTTCTTCGCCGAGCTTGCAACGCAAGTTCCGTGCTTATCGCAAGACGATGGCCGAACAGGTCGAAAAGAAAGCGCAGAAATTGGCGGCGAAATTAGAAGGATAAAAGGAAGTTTGTGCAAAAATCTGGTGCGCAATCAAAGGTTTTGCTACGAAAAGTCTCTTTCTCCGAATTTCACCTGAATTCGTAACGTCTTGATGACTCGATTTTCCGGACGGCCTCGGACGCTTCATCCATCGCTGCGAGGCCTAAAATCAGCACCCTTGCTGATTTTTTCCGAAAAACCAAACCATCTTCGACGACGAATTCAACGGTGAAAATCTCATGAAATCGACTGTTTTCGTAGTCAAAACAATGTGACCGAGTTTTCCGATTGAAATTAGTCTTAAATAACAAAATTTTGGAGGGTGACAACATGGAAGAGAAACAGTTGTACGAAGGAAAAG
>CAZOJA010000186.1:0-4952 GCA_964579955.1 uncultured Veillonellaceae bacterium
CTACGCTGGAAGCGCTGGCCTACGGTTGTCCCTGCGCCGATGGCTGGGTGGCGGCGCTATTGGATGCGCAGAAAGGGCGCGTATATCGGGCGATATACCGCTGGCAGGCAGGCAGGCTTTGTGAAATCAGTCCGGTTGAGATCGCGCCGGCAGCGGCGGTGGTTGGCGAACTGGCGGCGTTGCCTGCGCCGGTGATGGTGGTCGGCGAATCGGTTCGCGAACATCTTGCATTGCTTGACGCAACTCACGGCAGAGTGGTTGCGGCGCCGGAGGCGGCATTGATGCCGCGGGCGGCGGCAGTCGCGATGCTGGGGTATGAAAAATGGCGGCAGGGAGCGGCGGTTCGTCCAGAGGAACTGAATCCCTTCTATGTCAGGCGGGCGGAAGCGGAAGAGCTATGGGAACGCAGCCTGCGGGAGCAACAGGCATGAGCAGGCAGATTTTGGTTCGGGCCATGACGCCGGACGATCTGGACGGAGTGATGGCGGTGGAGCAGGGGTCTTTTGCCGCCCCGTGGTCCCGTTCGGCCTTCGCCGAAGAATTGGAAAAAAACCGCCTGGCCCGCTACCTGGTGGCGCTGGACGGTGATGTGATCGTCGGCTATGCGGGGACCTGGCTGGTGATCAATGAGGCGCATGTGACCAATGTGGCGGTGCAAGTTGGACGCCGCCATGAAGGAATCGGCCGGTTGTTGATGGAAGCCCTGATGAAACTGGCCCGCGACGAAGGCATGGAATCGATGACCCTGGAAGTGAGGGTCTCCAATGAGGCGGCCAAAGCGTTGTATTATCAGCTGGGATTCGTTTCCGCCGGCATCCGCAAGAATTACTATTCCGAAACCAAGGAGGACGCGCTGATTTTGTGGCGTGAAAAGTTATGAGCGTATTGGTGCTCGGACTGGAAACCAGTTGTGATGAAACCTCGGCTGCAGTGATCGAAGACGGCCGAACGATCCGTTCCAATATCATCGCCTCGCAGATCCCGGTTCATCAGAAATATGGCGGCGTAGTGCCGGAACTGGCTTCGCGGCGGCATGTCGAAGATGTGATCCCGGTCATCGACAGGGCGTTGTCATCCGCCGGAGTCGGGCTGGCAGACCTCGATGCCGTGGGGGTAACCTATGGGCCGGGTCTGGTCGGCGCCCTGCTGGTCGGGGTCGCCGCGGCCAAGGCGCTGTCGTTTGCCGCCTCGATTCCGCTGATTGGCGTGCATCATCTGGAAGGGCACATGTTCGCGCCGCTGCTCACGCATCCGGAACTGGCGCCGCCGTTTGTCGCGCTGATCGTATCCGGCGGTCATACTTCGCTGGTTCATGTCAGCGATTATTCGTCCTTCCGATTATTGGGACAGACCCGCGACGATGCAGCCGGTGAAGCGTTCGACAAGGTCGCGCGGGTGCTGGGCCTGCCGTATCCTGGCGGTCCGCACGTGGAGGCGTTGGCGCGCACCGGCGATCCGACGGCGATTCGTTTTCCGCGGTCGTTTAGCGGGGACGGCACTTTTGAGTTCAGTTTCAGTGGTCTGAAGTCGGCGGTGATCAATACTTTGCACACGGCGTCCCAGCGCGGGGAGACGTTGAGCGCGGCTGATGTGGCGGCGTCCTTCCAGGCTGCCGTTGTGGATATCTTGGCAGAAAAGGCGCTACAGGCGTTGCGGTTGTGTGACGTTCCGTCCTTGGTGCTGTCCGGCGGTGTTGCTGCCAACAGTTGTCTGCGCAATGAGCTAGAACGGCGCAGCCATGCGGCAGGATTCCGATTTTACTGCCCTGACACCGTTTTGTGCACCGACAACGCTGCCATGATTGGGTGCCGGGCTTATTACCAACTGAAAGCCGGAGACATTGCCGACCTGCGGCTGAATGCGATTCCCAGCCTGCCGCTCGGTGGAAAACGTTGAGACGTGAAATGTGGATTCACTATACAAACAGAGTTTAACGCCGTAATATCAGTCGATTTCGCTGTGGATAAACTTGTTGATATTGTGGATAAGTCGGGGATAACTCGGGGAAAGTTTTTTGACGAGGAGTGCGGGGCGCAACAATTATGACCATTCAGGACGTACATATGACGGCGTTGCCGAAGTTTTCAGCAGCTGATACGGAATTGTTAGAGAAAATCCAAAGTCGGTTGGAATTAGCCGGCGATATCTCGCATGCACAGGTAAGCCTTTATGTCCGGGCCGGTCGGGCGAAAAAGATTCTCCTGATCGCCCAGGCACGTTCCCGCAGCAGTCTGTCGCCGCAGCGGGTGGCGCCTGGCGGGCTGACTTTTGCGGCGGCGGAAGAACCTTTGGTCTGGAAGACGCTCGAAAGCGGCGAGCGGATCACTGGGCAGCGGGAATGGGCATTGGGGATGGACCCGTTGTTCATGGAAACCTTCCCGGTTAAGACGGCGAAAGGAAGAACCATCGCCGTGCTCAGCTTTGAATTGAGCGGTGAGGAGACCGGCGCCGACCATCAGATCCTACTGGAAACCGTCTATATGTTGCTGGTTTCCGATCATGACCCGCAAAAAAAGTTCATCTACCGGCCGCTGTTTTCGCAGGACGGGATCCTGGTCGTCAACGAACGGGGCCAGATCATTTACGCCAATGCAGCGGCGGTGGGCATTTATCGGGTGCTTGGCGTGGGACGGCTGCTCGGTCGTCGGGTTCACGAGCGGGCCCTGTCATTCCGGCTGGCGCAGAAAGCGGCGATCACCGGCCAACCGCAGGAAATGGAAGTGGAAGTCGCCGGCTTGGTGTTGTCGGAGAAAGCCGTGCCGGTGGTGCAATCCGGCAAAACCGTCCGGATGTTGCTGTTTGTCGCCGATGTGACGCAACTGCGCAAAAAAGAAAAGGAATTGCTGGTGAAATCGGCTGTCATCCAGGAGATTCATCACCGGGTCAAGAACAATCTCCAGACGATCGCCAGTTTGCTGCGGCTGCAGGCGCGGCGCAGCGAATCGCCGGAGGTCAAGGCAGCCCTGCGGGAAAGCGTGAACCGAATTCTCAGCATTTCTCTGGTGCATGAGTTTTTGTCGCAGCAAGACGAAGAAATGATCGATGTGGCGGAGGTCGCCCGCAATATCTATGACCTGGTGATTCAGAGCATGCTTGAGCCGGGCTTTGCCATCAAGAAGGTCTTTGAGGCGGAGCCGGTGATTTTGCCGTCGGAGCGGGCCAGCAGTCTGGCGCTGGTGGTCAACGAGCTGGTGCAAAATGCAATTGAGCATGGATTTGTCGGCCGCAGCAGTGGTATGATAGGGTTGCGGCTTTCCATCGCGTCAGAGAAGGAATACCGCCTGGAGATTTACGACAACGGCGTCGGCCTGCCAGCCGGCTTTGACCGGGCCAAGACAAAGAGCCTGGGGATCCAGATCGTGCGGACCTTGGTCGAGACCGACCTGGGCGGCCATTTCGAACTGGTCAGCCATGACGGAACCCATGCAATCATCATGATACCCCGAACATAGGAGGGAGCTCGACGATGGACAGCTTACGAATCTTAATTGCGGACAATGAATCGATTATCCGGATGGATTTGAAGGAACTGCTGGAAGAAGCAGGCCATGAGGTGATCGGCGAAGCGGCCGACGGGCTGAAAGCCGTCGAATTGACGCGGAAACTGAAACCGGATCTGGTCATCATGGATATCAAGATGCCGGAGATGGACGGGATTGCTGCCGCCAAGATGATTTCCAACGAAAAACTCGCGCCGGTCCTTTTGTTGACCGCATACAGTCAGAAAGAAATTGTCGAGAAGGCGAAAGATTCGGGCGTGTTGGCCTATCTGGTCAAACCGGTGAAGGAAAGTAACTTGTTCCCGGCGATGGAAATCGCTCTGTCGCGGTTTAAAGAATATATGGAAATCGAACAGGAACTGCTCGACCTGCGCAATTCCCTGGAGACCCGCAAAATTCTTGACCGGGCCAAAGGCCTGTTGATGGATGCCTATAATCTGAGCGAACAGGAAGCTTTCCGCCGCATTCAGCAATACAGCATGGCCAAACGCAAATCGATCCGCGAAGTGGCGGAAGCAATTATCGACGCCTCAAAAAAGAAAGCACGCTAAGCGGGCAAGGAGCAACAAATGGCGGAACGTCGTACCCAGCGCCATTTCGTGTCAGGGAAAAACGCTTTGCGTCTCTGGCCGGAACTTGTTCATCCTGTCAAAGCGGTTTTCTATTTTTGTGTTCTTTATATAGCGCGGTTTAGTCCGTCATTTCGTCTGAAAAATTCGTTGTACCGGATGATTGGTGCAAAGGTGGGTGATCACGCTTCACTGGCGCCCGGTGTGATGTTGGACATGCTGTTTCCCGACCAGATTGAAATTGGCGATAATGTTGTGATTGGCTTAAATACCACCGTTCTCGCCCATGAATTTTTGGTGCGCGAATGGCGGATCGGCAAAGTTGTAATTGAAAAAGATGTAACTATTGGCGCGAATTGCACGATCTTACCCGGTGTGATTATTGGCGAAGGCGCCGTTGTTTCGGCGATGAGCCTGGTAAACCGTGATATTCCACCCCGTTCATTCTGGGGCGGTATACCGGTGCGTGAAATCCAACCGGCACTGGAGAATGAATGATATATCCTGGCAACACTGAATCCTGCCGAGCATTGTTGTCTTTCACCTAAATTCGTATCGTCATGCAGTAGAATAAACCTCTCCAGTCTTCGCAGAATCAACTTCCTTGTTGATTTTTTCGTAAATTATCGCTGCATTGACGACGAATCACGGTTCAAATCAGATATGCTCTCTCGTTATTTCAGTGCTGGCTTTGCTTTCGTGATTAAACCTGAGTTGACCTAGCCAAGAGTTCCTGAAAAACTTATTCAGGGACTCTTGATTTTTTTTTATGGATTGGGTATGATAGGAAAGGAATTAGCACTCGAATGATGTGAGTGCTAACAAAGCAAAAAACATCATCACTAAGGGAGGAAAACGCAATGTCTGACAAAATCAAACCGTT
>CAZOJA010000187.1:0-4886 GCA_964579955.1 uncultured Veillonellaceae bacterium
AGGAGGACATTAAGTGAAAGTTACAGTTGAAAAAAAAGAACACAATATTACCGAACTGGTGATCGAACTGCCGGTTGAAGAGGTAAACAAGGCGTTTGACCGAGCTTACCAGAAATTGGCGCAACAGGTTAATATCCCAGGATTCCGTAAAGGCAAAGCTCCGCGTAAGATGATTGAAAACCGAATCGGCGCTGATGGAATGCGCGCCGAAGCGTTCGATTTCATCATTCCCGATGCATACCGCCGGGCGGTCAAGGAGCAAGAACTCCAGCCGGTTGGGCGACCGGAAGTTACCGATGTCACCCTGAACGCCGGTGAACCGTGCGTGTTTACCGTAAGTGTGATCACCCGTCCGGAAGTGGTGCTTGGCGAATACAAGGGACTCAGCGTGGAAGCTCCGGCTACCGAAGTGACCACAGAGGACGTCGACAAACAGATTGCAGCACTGCGTGAGCGCCATGCCAAAATGGTAGTGGCCGAAGATGCGGAATTGGCCAATGGCGATTTCGCTATGATCGATTTTGACGGCACGGTGGACGGCAAGCCGTTCAGCGGCGGCCAATCCAAGGGATATCCACTGGAAGTCGGTTCCGGCAGTTTCATTCCGGGATTCGAGGACCAACTGATAGGAGCGAAGGCTGGCGAGGAAAGGGAAGTCAAGGTGACGTTCCCGGAAGAGTATTTTGTACCTGAGTTGGCAGGCAAGGACGCCGTATTTATGACAAAAATCAACGATATCAAGCGTAAGGAACTGCCGGAACTGAATGACGACTTCGCCAAGGAAGCCGGTGATGCCGATACGCTCGATGAAATGAAAGCAAAGATGCTGGAAAAAATGACGGAAGCGGCCCAAAAGAAGGACGAGGCGGCGTTCCGCGAGGCGGCAGTGGCAAAAGCGGTTGCCAATGCCAGCATCGAAGTGCCGGACATCATGGTCGAAGACCAGGTTGAGCACATGATTCAGGACCTCGAAATGAGTTTGAAGCAACGTGGTCTGGCGCTCGACAAGTATCTCGGCTATATGAACATGGATATGGCGGCACTGACTGCGCAGTATCGGCCAGCGGCGGCTACCCAGGTCCGAACTGAACTGACCCTGGAAGCCATCATCAAAGCGGAAGCATTGACAGTAAGCGATGAAGAATTCAGTGCCGAAGTCGAGAAGATGGCACAGGCTTATAAGTTGACGGAAACCGATGTGAAAAAACTGATGGCCGACAAATACCGCAGCGAAATGATCAAAGAGACGGTCCTGCGCCGCAAAGCTGCGGATCTGATTGTGGAGTCGGCGGTAAAATCCTAAGGACGAGAGGTGAATTCGATGAATTTTGTACCGATTGTCGTTGAACAGTCCAATCGCGGTGAGCGAGCTTATGATATCTGGTCCCGTCTGTTAAAGGACCGTATTATCTTTTTGGGCGGTCCTATCGATGATACTGTTGCGAACCTGATCATAGCCCAGCTGTTGTTCCTGGAGTCGGAAGATCCCGACAAAGACGTGCAGATGTATATAAACAGTCCCGGGGGGTCGGTCACGGCCGGCTTGGCGATTTATGACACCATGCAGTATATCAAGCCGGATGTGGCGACGATCTGCCTCGGCTCGGCGGCCAGCATGGGAGCGTTGCTGTTGTCCTCGGGTGCCAAGGGTAAACGTTACGCATTGCCATACTCGCGCATCATGGTGCATCAGCCCTGGGGCGGCGCCCAAGGGCAGGCGACCGATGTGGAGATTCACGCGAGGGAAATTCTGCGGCTGAGGGAACTGCTTAACGAGATTCTGGCCGGCAATACTGGTCAACCGTTGGCCAAGATTCAGCAGGACACCGAGCGCGATTACTTCATGTCCAGTGCGCAGGCCAAAGAATACGGGATCATTGACCACTTGATGTCCAGGCGGGGCACACAGGCGGCGAAGTAACCCGACAAGGGGGGTTGGTTTTGAAATTTGGCGAAGACAAAGTCCAATTGAAATGTTCATTCTGCGGGAAAATGCAAGAACAGGTAAAAAAGCTTGTTGCAGGTCCCGGCGTCTATATTTGCGATGAATGCATCGAGTTGTGCAACGAGATCATCGAGGAAGAACTGGGTGACGAGGTCGCGGTCGGCAATGGTGAATTGCCCAAACCTCGCGATATCAAAAAAATACTTGATGATTACGTGATTGGACAGGAGCAGGCTAAAAAAATTCTGGCGGTGGCGGTCTACAATCACTACAAACGCATTGGCCAGGGCAATAAATCTGCTGATGTCGAATTGCAAAAGTCCAATATCATTATGTTAGGGCCGACCGGTTGCGGCAAAACGTTGCTGGCCCAGACACTGGCAAAAATCCTCAATGTACCGTTCGCGATGGCAGACGCCACTTCGCTGACCGAAGCCGGCTATGTCGGTGAAGATGTCGAGAACATCCTGCTGAAACTGATTCAAGCGGCAGACTATGATGTGGAGCGGGCTGAGCGAGGGATCGTCTATATTGATGAGATTGACAAGATTGCCCGTAAATCAGAGAATCCTTCGATTACCCGTGATGTTTCCGGCGAAGGTGTGCAACAGGCGCTATTGAAAATTCTTGAAGGAACGGTTGCCAGCGTACCTCCGCAAGGGGGCCGAAAGCATCCGCACCAGGAATTCATTCAGATCGATACGACAAATGTGCTGTTCATCTGTGGCGGTGCTTTCGATGGAATCGAGAAGATCATCGCCAATCGGGTTGGCACCAAGACGATGGGTTTTGGTTCGGATGTCAAGAGCAGGCAGGCGCACAACGTCGGTGAGGCGTTGCGCCAACTGATGCCGGAAGACTTGCTGAAGTTCGGCCTGATTCCCGAATTCGTAGGTCGTTTGCCTGTGACAGTGACGTTGGATGCACTCGACGAAGATGCGTTGGTACGAATCCTCACCGAACCGAAAAACGCATTGGTCAAACAGTACCAGAAAATGTTAGAGCTGGACGGCGTCCAGCTAGAATTCAAGGAAGAAGCGTTGCGGGCGGTTGCTCAGCTGGCGCTGAAACGCAAAACGGGAGCGCGCGGCCTGCGTTCTATTATCGAGGATGTTATGTGCAATGTCATGTACGATGTACCCTCGCGCAGCGATGTCAGCAAATGTATCGTGACCAAAGAGGCGATCATCAATAAAGATGAACCGATGCTGGTGACCAGCGATCGGGCCAAGGCCAAAAAGAAGGAAGAATCGGCTTGACCCGCAAAACGCAGACGACTGTCTGATGATAATTTCCGGGAGATTATTCTCCCGGTTTTTTTTATTTGAGAGGAGTTTTGCCTCGCGAGTGAGAATTAATCAATGGAAAAGAAGATGAAACAGAATGTTGTGTATGTGTAGCTAAGAGAGGAGACTTTGGCATGGCTGAAGAAAAAACAAAAACTGTCCGCACGATGGTTTTGTTGCCCCTGCGGGGCGTATTGGTGTTTCCATATATGATCATTCACCTTGATGTGGGGCGTGAAAAGTCGATCAATGCACTTGAGCAAGTCATGATGCAGGATCGATTGATCATGTTGGCCACGCAGAAGGATGCCCAAAACGACAAGCCGCAGCCTGGCGATATCTATGAATCGGGGACTGTGGCTGAGATCAAGCAACTCTTAAAACTGCCGGGCGGCACGATGCGGGTATTGGTCGAAGGGCTGCACCGAGCTAAAGTGACTCGGTTTGTACGCGAAGAACCATATTTCGAAGTGGAAGTCCAAGAATTCAAGGATGTGATGATCCGTAAGACGCCGGAGCTGGCTGCTCAATCCAGGATGCTTGCGCATCAGTTCGAGCAGTGGGGCAAGCTGAGCAAAAAGGTGCCGCCGGAAACCATCGCCTCGGTGATGCTGGTGGAGGATCCGGACCGATTGACTGATATGATCCTTGGCCATATGCCGCTGAAACTTGAAGATAAGCAAGAACTGCTGGCTGCGGTCGATATCCGGCATCGCCTGGACTTGCTCACCGATATCATCGGCCGCGAAATGGAAATTCTCGAGATAGAAAAGAAAATCAGCGGGCGCGTCCGCAAACAAATGGAAAAAACCCAGAAGGAATATTTCCTGCGCGAACAAATGAAAGCGATACAGCAGGAACTGGGCGAAAAGGACGAACGGGCTTCCGAAGTCGAAGAATATCGTCAAAAAATGCGCGAACAGGATTTACCGAAGGATGTGGCGGAAAAAGTCGCCAAAGAAATCGAGCGATTGGAAAAGATGTCGCCGATGTCGGCGGAGAGCGGCGTGATCCGCACCTATCTGGACTGGTTGCTCGGATTACCCTGGTCGACACTTACCACTGACCGACTTGACATCGATATCGCCGAAAAAATCATGGAAGAGGATCATTACGGACTGGAGAAGGTAAAGGAACGCATCCTGGAATACTTGTCGGTGCGTAAACTGACCGAAACGATGAAAGGGCCGATTCTATGTCTGGTCGGGCCGCCGGGTGTGGGAAAAACCTCCTTGGCCCGATCGATCGCCCGCTCTATGGAGCGCAAATTTGTCCGCGTGTCGCTCGGCGGAGTACGTGACGAAGCCGAGATTCGCGGTCATCGCCGGACCTATGTCGGTGCGCTGCCCGGGCGAATCATCCAGGGGATGAAGACGGTCGGCTCGAAGAACCCGGTGTTCCTGCTCGATGAAATCGACAAGATGAGTTCGGATTTTCGCGGTGATCCAGGCGCAGCGCTTCTAGAGGTACTGGATCCTGAGCAAAACAATACCTTCAGTGACCACTACATCGAGTTGCCGTTTGATTTGTCGCGGGTGCTGTGGGTGGTCACCGCCAATGCGGTGCACAACATCCCAAGGCCGCTGCTGGACCGGATGGAAATGATTTCGATATCCGGCTACACTCAGGAAGAGAAAATTCAGATCGCCAAAAAA
>CAZOJA010000188.1:0-4869 GCA_964579955.1 uncultured Veillonellaceae bacterium
AAGCAACCGCGGTGGAAATATTGAAAGTTCCCTTGCGATCGCCGCCGGTGCCGCAAGTGTCGAGCAAACCGGATTGACGGCAGGAGACTTTGACGGTGTGGCTACGCATGGTTTCGGCAAAACCGGCGATTTCCTCGCTGGTTTCCCCCTTGATCCGCAGCGCGGTCAGCAAGCTGCCGATTTGGGCATCGCTGGCCTCGCCCGCCATGATTGTCTGCATCGACTCCTTCGCTGCCTGGCGGGATAGATTTTCACCGCTGATGACCTGGTTCAGCACTTCTTTCAACATGACCCATTCCTCCTTGCCTCTGCTGACAAACAAATTGCAAATAAAAAAACCACTCCACCCGACAGGGGCGAAATGGTTCGCGGTACCACCCTACTTCGGAAAACAAACGTTTTCCCTTGGTTCAGGTACGGGCTTGCGCCGATACCCTAAGCCCGTTAACGGAGGCAACCGGCCCGGCCTACTGTTAGTTCGGCGGGCAGCTCGCGGGGCCATTCGGCATGGACTCTGGACCGGTCATCTCACCTCCGGATCGCTCCGGACACCGGCTCGCTGAAACCAAAGCGGACATACGTACTCGTCCCGTTCTTCGCTGATCGGCAAAATAAATTGACAACAATATAGCACGAAGCGAAAATAACTGTCAAGGGCCGCGCGAAAAAATAAAAAAACGCAAATGGATGTAAAGGGAAACCGCGGAATATTGTTCAGACAGGAAAACGACAGACTTCACGCGAACTGATAGAGAGGTCCGTGGTTGCGACATAAAATGAAACACTGCAGCGGGAGGTTTTTTCATGCCCCACTCGGAACTGGACTTGGTAGCCCATATCGAGGAAAAAAACCTCAAGATCAGTCACCTGATTTCGTCGGAGGAAAAGCAGATTCTACAGGCGCTGATCGAAGAGATATCGGCGGAATTTGACATTGCAACGACGCTATCGGATCCTGATGGCTCGCCGGTTTTTCCCTACTGCAATTTCACCGAGCTTTGTCAACAACATATCCGTGGTGCAGCGGAGGGGTTGAAGCGTTGCAAACTGGAGGCAAGCCGGCAAGGCCAACTTTCTGAAGAACGCGGTGAACCGGTCGTATACCAGTGTCATGCCGGAATAATCGACTTCACGGCGCCGATCATGCTGCTGGGACGTCGGATCGGCAATGTATCAGGCGGACAGGTCTGGACGGAAAAACCGGATGGTGCGGCGGTTGAACGACTGGGCAAGTATTTTGACGAAATTGGCGTTGGCGATAAAATGGCGGCGTTGGCGGCTATTGCGACGCAGAAAGTCAACGATCCGGAAAAAATCCGTCGGTTGGCTTCGATTTATCACAACATCGGCAAACTGCTTTCCAACTATTTTCATTTTCAGGCGGAATACGGCTACTGGAAGAAATCGCTGCTGGCACTGAACGCACAACTGGAAGAGCGAATCCGTCAGCGGACCAAGTTGTTGGAAGAAACGGTACAGGACCTGAATCTGGCGCAGCAGCTGTTGAAAAGCCAGAATGATGAACTGCGGCGCGGCGGCGAAATTCAGTCGGTACTGCGGGAAATCAGCGAGGCGGCTGTTTTGGCGAAATCACTGGATGAATTGTATGCCACGGTTCATCGATTATTGCGGCGGGTACTGCCGGCAAACAACTTATATATTTCTTTGCTGGATCAAAACACCGGCAAAATCATCCGCCCCTACTGCGTCGATGAAACCAAATCCGTATTGCGCCAGCGGCCGCTCGGCAAAGGCGTGACCGAATACTTCATGACGCTGGGCCGGGCCGAATATATCAATGCCGAAGATTTTTCCCGCCTGGTCGAAGCCGGCGAAATAGACAACGAACTGGACACGGCCTTTGACTGGCTGGGAGTGCCGCTAAGCGACTCGCACGGGCAAGTTTTTGGCGTAATCATTCTGTTTTCCAATGACCGGAGCCAGTCGTTCAAACAGGAAGACAGCAGTGTGCTGGCGATCATCGCTGCCCAGGTGTCGATGGCCATTGAGCGGAAACAGGCCGAAAATGCGTTACGCGAAAGCGAGGAAAAATACCGCTTCATCACCGAGAATATGGTCGATACGGTGTGGTTGCTGGATGTGAACTCGATGCGGTACCAATATGTCAGTCCATCTGTGGCCAATTTGCGGGGTTTTTCTCAGCAGGAAGTGATGCAAAGCGAGTTTGCCGCCACTTTTGCCGGCAGTTCCGCCGCTTATCCCACTGTCTTATTGCCTGGACAGATCGCGGCATTCGAAGCCGGCGATGAACGGGAGCGCGTCCGGACGATTGACGTGGAACAGTCCTGCAAAGACGGCAGTACGGTTGCGACGGAAGTGGTCACCCGCCTGATTGCCGATCCATACGGCAAAGTAAACTCGGTACTCGGCGTGTCGCGCGATATTTCCGAACGGATTCTGTTCTACACCGATATGGCTGCCAGTCTGTCACCGGCGAAGCGCTCGGAAATCATCGCCAAATACCAGACCCAGTTGCTGAATCAACTGCAGGAAGCAATCGTCATCACCAACCGGGAAAATCAGATCATCTATTGGAACAAAGCGGCAGAAGCCCTGTTCGGATATACGGCCGAAGAAGCGCATGGATTGGATGCGGCTTTACTGATCGCCGGTGAAACGAATGAACAGGTCATCAAGCGCAGTCAACTCGTTGCCGCGACCATTGCCGGCGGGCGTAGCACTACGGAGATTATCGCCTGCCACAAGGATGGACAGACCTTTCCGGCGCAAATGTTCATGGTGCTTTTGAAGGACATGGACGGCGAATTCTCCGGTATCGCCACATTTGCCGTCGACCTAAGCCAATTGCGGGCCGCTGAAGCAACAATCAGCAAGATCAAACGGGATCATGAGCGTCAGATTTTCTTTGCCCAACTGATTGAGAGCGACGAACCGGCAGATTCCAGACTGAAGGAAAAGGCGGCGGCGCTTGAATTGGTCTGGGAAGGTCCGTTTGTTCTGTTCGTTTTGGAACCGGCGGCGCGAAGCTCGTTGCATCGTTTGGCCAGCCTGGTGCAGAACACGGACCCGGCACTGACGGTTTGGGAGTACAAGGACGCCTTGGTTGGCATCCTGGATCTCGATTCGCGACAGGAAGAGCTGTCGCCCCTGCTTGTCCGCTACCGGCTAAGCTGGGAGAATTCATTGGCAGGCGAAACCGCCCCGGGTTTGCTGATGGGTGTGGCGGGGCGAAGCGAGTCGTTGGCCGGGCTCAAATCCGCCTATGCGCAGGCCAAGCAGGCGGCCTGGGTTTGCAAGGCGCTGGACGGCTTCAGTAATCCCTGTTATTTTAGGGATCTGGGGATATTTCAATTGCTGACACCGATCTGGGATTCGAATCTGGAAAGCTTTGCCCGGCAAATGTTGGGTCCGTTGCTGTCGCTCAAAGAGCCGAAACGGCAGGAATACTTTGAAACACTGGAGGCTTTGCTTGGCGCCGAGACGCAGAAAGCGGCCGCAGAAAAACTGTTTGTCCATGAAAAGACGATTCAGTTCCGCAAACAGCGGATTGAAACAGCGTTGGGCTGTTCGCTTGATAATGCCGCGCAGCGGATGGCTTTGTCGATGGCGATGCGTTGTTGGAAGAATAATAATGCAGAGAGTTTTTATCGCAAACGATAAAAAAACAAGGAAAACCTTATCTTTTATGTCGCAGGATTTATCGCGCCGCATCGGGTATTTATCAGAGGAACTTTGACTCGCATTGTTCATGAAAACCTGAACAAAGGAGTGTGGCGCGCGGATATATTGAATTGTCGTCGACTCAACGCGAAGGGGGAAGAAAAATGGCAAAATACAATCCATTGTCGACAGAACTGGTGAAAGAACTGGAATCTATCGTAGGTGCTAAAAATATCACAGTTGATCCGGAAAAAATGGAAACCTATTCACATGACGAGGAAACAGACCCCCGTTATCAGCATATGCCGGAAGCGGTCGTGTTCCCGGAGAATGCGGAGCAAATCGCTGAGATCATGAAACTGGCCAACCGCGCACTGGTCCCCGTGGTTGCCCGTGGCGGAGGCACTGGCTTGGCTGCGGCCGCGGTGCCGCTGTTCGGCGGGATTGTCGTCAGCACAGAACGGATGAACCAGGTGTTGGAGATTAATGAAGAGGCAATGTATATGGTGGTCCAACCCGGCGTCCGCACCGACGACGTACAGAAGGCGGCGAAGGAGAAAGGCCTGTTTTACGCCGGAGATCCCTGCAGCGGCGATAGTTGCGTGATCGGTGGCAATGTCGCGACCAACGCCGGTGGCAATCGTGCCATTAAATACGGCACCACCCGGCATCAGGTCTATGCAATCGAAGTCGTCACTCCGCAAGGAAAAATCGTGAATTTGGGCGGTCGCTTGGAAAAATCGACGACCGGTTACTCGCTGGACCATCTGGTGATGGGTTCGGAAGGGACCTTGGGCATCATCACCGAGATTACATTGAAGCTCAAGCCATTGCCCAACAAAGTCATCGACCTGCTGGCGATTTTTCCGACCATCGACCAGGCGATCGGCATCGTGACCAAAGTCATCAAAGCAGGCATTACGCCGACTTGCGTCGAGTTCATGGACAACGGCACCGTCAAGAGCGTGGAGCATTTCCTGAAAACAAAGCAACCGCACAGCGATGTCGGCAACTATATCATCATCCAGGTCGAAGGCCAGAGCGATGAAGACCTGGAAGACAAGAGCGTGCTGCTGGATGAGTTGTGCATGCAAAATGGCGCTTTGGAAGTCCTGGTTGCCGATCCGGCAAAAATCTGGCACGCACGCAAGTCCTTCCTGGAAGCGGCCCGTGAAGAGAGCCTGATTCAGTCGAAAGAAGACATGGTGGTGCCGGTCAACCAGATTG
>CAZOJA010000189.1:0-4852 GCA_964579955.1 uncultured Veillonellaceae bacterium
GTGAGACCGACAGATTTTAAGTCTGTTGTGTCTGCCATTCCACCACACCCGCAACAGTTGATATTATACAGGATACGCGGAAATCTTTCAAGAAAGCCCGGCTATAATATCATGCCGGTAAAAACCAATGGCAGATAGGTCACAAGGATCAGAACAATCAATAATCCGACCACCATCGGCACAACCGCTTTGCTGATCTCTTCAATCGACAGCCCCGATACGGTGCTTGCCACATACAGATTGATCGCAACCGGCGGAGTGACCATACCGATCGACAATCCCAGTACCATCATGACGCCAAAATGAATCAGATCAATGCCAAGTTGTTGGACCAGCGGCAAAAACACCGGCGTCAGCAATATCAAGGCCGAGGCGGTTTCCATAAAGAAGCCTGCGATAAATACAACGGTGTTGATCAGGAGTAACAAAACGTATTTATTGGTCGAAAATTCCAAAACGCTCTGCGCAATCAGTTTCGGTATCTGCCAGTTGGCCATCACCCAGCCCATTGCAGCCGACGTGGAAATGATGAACATGATGATCGACATCGTAATTGCCGAGCGCATGAAGATCTGCAAAATTTCGTTCCACTTCATGTCCCGATAGATAAACAGCGACACCACCAGCGCATAATCAACCGCGATCACGGCTGCTTCCGATGGAGTGAAATAGCCGGAAAAAATTCCGCCCAAGATAATTAACGGCGTTGCCAAACCCCATATTGCATCCAGGAAGGTCCGGGCGATGTTTTTAAGCGAAAATTCGGCGCCATGAGGATAATTATGTTTGGTAGCGATATACAGACCGATTGCGATCAGAATCGCGCCCATCATCACACCAGGCAAAAAACCGTTCAGGAACAAGCGCGCCACCGATTGGTCGGCAATCACGCAATACAAAACCATCGGCACCGAGGGCGGAATGATGACGCCGATGCATCCGCCAGCCGCAATCAAGGCGGCGGAGCGGGCCGGATCATATCCCTTCTTTTTCAACTCCGGCAACAACGGCGTGGCCACCGCTGCAGTCGTCGCCGCACCAGAACCGGAAATCGCGGCAAAGAACATCGAGGCGAGAACGGCCACCACCCACAGACCGCCTTTGACAAAACCCAATAACGCATCGGCAAATTGGACCATTTTCTCTGAAACCTTGCCTTTGGCCATCAGGTCGCCGGCCAGAATGAAGAACGGAATAGCTACGAGCGGGAACGAATCGGTTCCGGCAAACATGCGTTGTGTGGCGACGATCAATGGAATGTCAAATGTATAGAGAACAACAATGACAGTCAGCCCGATAGCGACGGCGATCGGCAGGCCCAGCACCAGCAAAGCGAAGAAGGAGCCGAACAATAAAGAAATCATCACTTCGCCCCCTCTGCTTCATTTTCATATAACGTCTCAAAGATACCCGACAGCGCATGGATCGTCATAATCAGCAAGCTAAGCGGGATGCTGAGATACACATGCTTCATCGGCAGACTCATTGCCGGCGAGATCTGGAACACTTGCATCTGGATCATTTTCATTCCCTGTACGGCAATAATGACAAAAAAGACCATCGACAGCAGAAAGGACAGGATGCGGAACGCGGTCCGCACCCTGACTGGCAGTAAATCCACGATAAAAGTGACGGCAATATGATTGCCGCGTTTGTAAGCCAACGTGGCGCCGAAGAAAGTCCCCCAGACGAGTAAATAACGGGACAGTTCTTCACTCCAGGTCAGCGCATTAAAGAACACACGGAATACAACCTGCAGCGTCGTGACGATGACCATGGCCGCCACCAATAAAAAGACCATCCCCATCATCGCCCGGTCCAGCCCGTAACTCAGTCTCCCGATCAACAAACCAATCTGTTTCATAGAGCCTCCGTGCGTTATTTTTTTGCTTTCTCGATGTCTTGCAACAACGTGCCGAATTTCGGGCCATACTTGTCATAAACAGGCTTGACCGCTGCCTGGAACGCGGCGGTATCCGGTTCCACGATCTGCATTCCTTTTTCCTTCAGTTGCTTGATCATGTCGGCCATTTGGTCGCCATTCCACTTGCGCTCGTGCGCCGCCGCTTCCTGGGCTGCCTTGACCAGAATGTCCTGCGTCTCTTTGTCAAAACCGGTGAATACTTTCTTGCTCATCAGGAACAACGCCGGTGCGTAGGAATGCTGGGTCATCGACAGATACTTCTGTGTTTCGTTCAATTTGAACGAATAAATGACGTTGATCGGATTCTCCTGGCCATCGATGGTGCCCTGCTGCAGCGCGGTCAGCGCCTCGGTCCAGGCCATCGGTACCGGATTGGTGCCCAGGGTTTTGAAAGTGTCGATATATACCGGATTCTCCATGACGCGGATTTTCAGGCCAGCCATGTCGGCCGGCGTCTTGACGGGGCGTTTGGCGTTGGTCAGGTTGCGGAAACCACGTTCGGCATAGGCCAGGCCTTTCAGGTTGATCGAATCGAGTTTGGCCAATACTTTCTGGCCCACCTCGCCATCCAGCACCTTGTAGGCCTGAGCCGGAGAATTGAACAGGAACGGCATTTCGAACGCGGCAATCTCCGGCAGGAAATTGGCCACCGGTCCGTTGGTGATCACACCCATATGCACGGTGCCGATCTGCATCCCTTCGATCAGGGTGCGCTCGTCACCCAGCTGCGCATTGGGGAACAGTTCGACTTTCACTTTGCCCTGGGTGCGTTGCTCGACCAGTTCTTTGAATTTCAGCGCTGCAATGTGGAAGCCGTCTTTCTCATTCACTACATGAGCCAATTTGATCGTCTGGGGTCCAGTCTGTCCCGCAGGTTTAGCCTCCGGCTTCTTTTCGCCGCCGCAACCGGTAAGTGCAAATGCGGCAAGCATCATTAACGAAAGACCCAACAGCCAGAATTTTTTATTCATCGCGAATTCCTTCTTTCCTTTTATCTTTATCAATATTGGCAAACCTATTTCAGCACCGCTCCGGTGTTGGCCGAAGTGACCATCCGGGCATAGCGGGCCAGATAGCCGCTTTTGACCTTCGGCTCCGGACAGACCCAGGCAGCTTTGCGTTTTGCCAGTTCTGCCTCGTCGACCTGCAGTTCCAGCTTGCGTCCGGGAATGTCGATATGAATGACGTCCCCTTCCTGAACCAGCGCTATCGGGCCGCCATCCATCGCTTCCGGCGAGATATGTCCAACACAGGCTCCCTGCGTGGCGCCGCTGAATCGTCCGTCGGTCAAAAGCGCAACTTTCAGGCCCATTCCGGTAATAACCGCCGTCGGATTAAGCATCTCTTTCATGCCGGGACCGCCTTTCGGTCCTTCATAGCGGATGACCACCACGTCGCCATCGACGATTTTCTTGCCAGTGATTGCTTCGATCGCTGCATCTTCGGAATCAAACACCCGCGCTATCCCTTTGAACATCAGCATGTCTTCCGCCACGGCGCTTTCCTTGATCACCGCGCCGTCGGGCGCCAGATTGCCGCGCAATACAGCCAATCCACCGGTTTTACGATACGGCGCCTCGATCGATTTGATCACATCCGGCCGTTGAATCGGCGCATGTTGGATCCGGTCAGCGATCGTTCCGGTCACCGTCAGTGCTTCCGTGTGAATCAGGCCGAGTTTGCTCAGTTCCTTCATGACGGCATTGATACCGCCGGCCTCGTTGAGGTCTTCCAGGTGGTGGCTGCCGGCCGGGCTCATCTTGGTCAGATATGGCGTCTTGGCTGCAATAGCGTCAAACAGGCTGAGCGGCAATTCCAGTCCGGCTTCATAAGCGATCGCGGTCAGATGCAACACCGTGTTCGAAGAACCACCGATGCCCATATCCACCGCGATGGCATTTTCAAATGCTTTCATCGTCATGATATCGCGTGGCCGGATGTTTTTCTCCAGTAGCTTCACTACCGCCGCACCGGCATCGCGGGCCAACATCCTGCGAGCGCCGGTATGGGCGGCAGGAATCGTGCCGTTGCCGGACAATCCCATGCCCAGCGCCTCAGTCATGCAGTTCATGCTGTTGGCGGTGAACAGACCGGCGCACGATCCGCAGCCGGGGCAGTTGGCCAGCTCCATCGCCGCCAGTTCCTCGCTGTTGATCTTGCCAGCCTCGAATAGACCCGCTGCTTCAAACGAAGTGCTGACACTGACGTTTCGGCCCTTGTAATGGCCGGCCAGCATCGGTCCGCCGCTGACCACCACGCAGGGCAGATTAAGGCGGGCAGCAGCCATCAGCATGCCGGGAGTGATTTTGTCACAGTTGGTTACCATAACCAAAGCGTCCAGTGCATGCCCGTTCGCCATCGCCTCGACCGAGTCGGCGATCAGTTCGCGGCTGGCCAGCGGATAGCGCATCCCGTCATGCCCCATCGCGATCCCGTCACAAATGCCGATGGCCGGAAATTCGACCGGCACGCCGCCGGCCTGCCATACGCCAGTCTTGGCTGCTTCAGTGATTTCACGCAGGTGCATATGGCCCGGAATCAATTCGTTAAACGAATTGACAACCCCAATCAAAGGTTTGCCCAATTCTTTTTTTCCCAGTCCCAGGGCGTTGAACAACGAGCGGTGAGCGGCTCTGGTCGAGCCAAGTTTGACGGTTTCGCTGCGCAATGTATTTTCCTCCCCTACTGTTACTGACATTCCTTCCCCTGAATGCCTCAGTGTAACTTATTTATATATATTAGCAAAATTTAAGCAAAAAATATATCGAATTTACAACATAAATTTGTATACAATATCCTGCGATATTTATTCAGGCTTTTAATAATCTGAACACAAAAAAGCGTCAGGCAACAATACCTGACGCATTCTTATTGAATGGAGCGGAAAACGAGATTCGAACTCGCGACCCTCGCCTTGGCAAGGCGATG
>CAZOJA010000190.1:0-4841 GCA_964579955.1 uncultured Veillonellaceae bacterium
CCAAAACGGCCGGCTGTTCCCTTGCTGGCCCGGTGGGAAAAAAACAGTTCCGGCCGCTGAGCGGTCGAAATCCCGGCGATATGAATGTTATCGGGTTTTACGCCGGCATTGGCAAACTGTTGCTGATTCCAGCGCCATAAATCGAGCAGCCAGTGTCCCGCGCGGCCTGGTCGGCAAAACTGTCCTGTCTGCTGCCAGTACTTGCCGATTTCATCCAGCACCGGTTGATCCACTTCATAGTCGTCCGGACCGATCGACGGGCCGATGCCGATGATGCAATCCGCCGGGTCTGTACCGAATTCCTGTTGCATCGTGGTGATCGTTTTCGGTCCAATCGAATGCAGGGTGCCTTTCCAGCCGGCATGACTGAGCCCGATCGCTTTTCGGACCGGATCGAAGATCAGTAAAGGTACGCAGTCGGCAAAGAACAGCAACAGCGGCAACTGAGGCGTATTTGTCACCAGACCGTCCGTGGCTGCGATCCGCTGGCCGGCGTGTTCGTCGCTGACGACCGCCACATCTGTGCCATGAACCTGACCAGCTGCTACGATCCTGTGGTCTGCCACCCCAAGCGCCTCGGCGAAATAGCGACGATTCGTCAGCGGATTTTGCGGTTCGTCGCCAACCTTGACGCCAAGGTTCAATGTCGATAATCCGGCCTGGCTAACTCCGCCGCCACGGGTAGAAATTCCATGCCGAAGTCCTTGCCGGGTCAAAACAGGGAAATACGCCCACGTGACACCATTCTTGTGTTCGGCGAATTTAACTTGCTCCATTTGCTTCGTTACTGCCTTCCTCTCTTTTACAAACCCCGCAGCGCAGGCATCCTTCAAAGCAAACCGGCGTTGCTGCTTCCTGTCCGGCTCGTTGTAACTCGCTCCAGAGATACTCCCTTGACACACCGATATCGATCCGGTCCCAGGGAAACACTTCTTCTCTGGCGCGTGCACGGTACAAATAGACGTTCTCGTCTATATCGCACAATTTCAGCGCCTGCTTCCAGTATTTGCGACCACCCAGCAAATGAGCCTGCAGGATGGCTTGTCCGAGCAGTCTGTCACCTCGCGCCAGCATGGCCTGCAAATAGGCTTCCCGCAACGATTCCGCATGAATGCGGATCATTTTATGTGATTTCAGGCTCTTTTCCAGAGAACGCAAACGTTGGGCGACAACACTCTGGGCTGTCATCGGTTCCCACTGAAACGGTGTAAACGGTTTAGGGACAAACGGATTGACACTGAGCGTCAATGTTCCCCGTCCATGGGCTGCCATCAGACCTGCCACTGCTTTCGCCAGATCGCTCACCGCTTCGATGTCAGAATCCTGTTCGGTCGGCAATCCGATCATAATGTACAGCTTGACATGCGGAATACCTGCTTTCAATGACATTGCAACGGTTCTGAGCAAGTCTTCCTCGGTAATCCCTTTGTTGATCACCTTGCGCAATCGTTCGCTGCCAGCTTCGGGCGCCAACGTGATGGTGCGGTGCCCGCTCTCCGCCAGCAGGCGGACCAGGTCCTCCGTCGTGGAATCGGCGCGCAACGAGGCGACAGAAGTGGCTGTCTGCGTATCGTTAAGAAGAGAGCAAAGGAGTTCCATGTCAGGAAAATCGGAAACCGCAGCGCCGACCAATCCGATTTTGCGTCGCTGCTTGCGGGCGTTTTCAATTCCCTTTCGAATCGATTCTAGTGAACGGGACCGAGGCGGTCGGAAACAGTAGCCGGCCATGCAGAAACGACAATGCCGTCCACAGCCACGAGCCACTTCAATCAGATACAGGCTGTCAAACTCTGTGTTGCTCGCTATAATCGCCGTTTCGCCGGAAAACCGGTCCAACCGGTGGATGCGGCGACGTTTGACCCGCGTTGCTTCATCGTAATATTGCGGCACGTACAATCCCGCTATGCCTGATAAGCTTTTCAACACCTGCTGCCGCGATAGCCGCGCCGCAGCGCCGGCGTGATACACATCCAGCAGTTCATGGATGACTTCCTCGCCTTCACCGATCACAAACACATCGATGAACGGCGTCAAAGGTTCGGGATTAAAGGTTGCACATGGTCCGCCGGCAATCACTATCGGCGATGTTTCATCGCGGTCGGCGCAACAGACGGGTACCCGCCCCAATTGAAGGATATCCGGGATATTGAAATAATCCAGCTCAAAGGACACGGCAAAACCGATCAACGGAAATTCGTTGATCGGTCGCTGGGTTTCCATTGTCATCAATGGCGTACTGGAGCGCAGATATTCGGTACGTTCGCTCTGCGCCGGCAAAAAAACGCGCTCACAAGCTGTATCCGGCCGTGAATTGATTTCCCGGTATATGATCTGAAATCCCAAGTTGGACATGCCGAGGTGATATTCATTCGGGAATATCAACGCGAAACCAGTTTTTGCCCCGGGAGCGGTAGATTGGGCGCCTGTTTCATTAGCCAGGCGTTGTTTCAAAGTATCAATTAGTTGCCAATTCATGTGTTTATTATGTCACACCGCAATGAATGAGGCAACCTTTCAGCGTAGCGATAAGTTCAGTAGCTATTCCAGACCGGGTCGTGCCATTCGACGGGCTGCCCCTGCAGTATCGACGCCGGGAGGTCAAGCAGCCGCTGATTGGCGGAGCCACGAAATGCCAGGCCGATATCCCGCTGTTCCAATATAAAAGGCCCATCAACCAGAACGTCAGTCACCGCCATCAAAGCAGCAATGTCCGGATCGGTTTCGGCTTGTCCCATGAGCTGTTCAAAGACAAAACCGGTATAGGTGAAAATAGAAAATCCTCTACGTTTGGCAGCTACGCCGATTTCCGCCAGAGCACGCGCCTGCAGGAAAGGCTCGCCGCCGGAAAACGTCAGGCCGGTCACCAGCGGATTGGACGGCAATTGGGCGATAACCTCGTCTACCGTCGACAGATAGCCGCCTGTAAGATCCTGGGTGTTTTCGTTGTGACAGCCAGGACAATGATGAGGACAGCCTTGGACAAACACAACCATGCGTATTCCCGGCCCATCGACAACACTTTCTTTGACGATTCCTGCCAGACGTATCTGCATCGTCCGTTGCCTCCTGTTAAAAATGTGAGACCCGGTTGCTCAATTCGGCCTGTTTGGGGTCGTTAAATCGTTCGATGGTCGACAGGTAGCCGGTGATCCGGCGGACGCGCCGGACGGTGGCCGCGCTGCAAACCGGGCAGCTGTCGCCTTCAATCACGCCGATGTGTCCGCAACTATCGCAGAAATCGACAGGAAAATTGATCCCCGCATAGCCGACATCCGATTCCGCCATGCAACGCAAAATATCTTCCACCGCTTTGGGGTTGTGTACCGGTGGGGAATCGAACTCTACATAACTGATATGACCGGCATTCGTATACTTGTGATAAACGCCTTCACGCCGCATCTTTTCAAAGGCTCCGATGGGATAACTGACCGGGATATGGAAGGAGTTGCTGTAATACTCTCGATCGGTAACCCCGGGGATGATACCGAACTCTTTGCGGTCCATCCGGACGAAACGACCGGAAAGCCCCTCGGCTGGGGTCGCAATCAGGGTAAAATTGAGTTTGTATTTTTCAATGGCGCGGTCGGTTTTGTCGCGCATGAATGCGACGATTTCTTCTCCCATCGATTGTGCTTCATCACTTTCGCCATGATGTCTGCCGACCAGGCTGATCAATGTCTCGGCCAGACCGATGAAGCCGATCGACAATGTACCGTGCTTGATGACTTCCTCTATCGTATCGTTTGGCCCTAGTTTCTCGGATTCCATATACAGGCCCTGTCCCATCAGGAACGGCAGGTCCTTTACTTTCAGCGCGCCCTGCACCTGATAGCGATGGAACAATTGTTCGCATATCAAATCGAACATTTCGTCAAGTTGCTGATAAAACTTCATCAGGTTACGGTCTGATTTGATGGCGATTCTCGGCAGATTCAGCGTGGTGAAGCTTAGGTTTCCCCTGCCGTCGGTCGTAGCCGGTCCGTTGACGTTGGCAATTACCCGCGTCCGGCACCCCATGTAGGAAACATCCGTTCCATAGGGTGCATTGTAGCTGGAATCCATAAAGCTGAAAGTCGGATTCAACCGTTTGGATGCGACTTTGATCGCTAGTTGGAACAAATCATAGTTTGGATCCTGCGGGTCAAAATTGATTCCCTTTTTTATGCGGAAAATCACATTGGGGAAAATCGGGTTCTCCCCCTTGCCTAACCCCTTGTCGTAAGCGCGCAGCAGGTTGCGGGTAACAGCCCGCCCTTCCACACTGGTCTCCGTTCCGACATTCAGGCTGGAAAACGGCACCTGGGCGCCGGCGCGCGAATTATGGACAAAAATTCCCTGAGCAGTTAAAAAATTCTCGTTATCCGCCACGGAAATATCAAAGACATGACGATCCATCGGCTGCTCCGTCAAAGAATCGACCGCGATCGGATATAACTGACTGGCGCGCAGGACGGTTTCAAGCAACGTCTGCATCGCCTGGTTCTTCTCCAGTAACTGCCTCGCCCAGCTCCGAACAACATCCGGCGCAGCATTCGTCTGAGTGGCAGTCTGCATGCCATAGTCGGCGGTAAATAACAACCGGGTGAACAACTCGCCGAACAGGATAGGCTGGTTAAATCCATCCAGCGTGATGTTCGCCGGCAGCAGCTCGGCCAACTCCACCAACTGCGCCTGCTCGGACGGCGTCAGAACACGCTCCGACAGGTCGGCGGCCCATTGCCGGACAGTTTCCGGCCCGATCGGTCCTGTCAGACCCTGGATATAGTCCTGTCCGCAGACCGCAATCACCAATGGATGCAGGTAGGCATAATCAAAGGGCGTCCCTTCCGGTGAAACGTTGA
>CAZOJA010000191.1:0-4834 GCA_964579955.1 uncultured Veillonellaceae bacterium
GGTACCACGGGAAAACAAGTTCCCGTCCGAGCAATCGGGCGGGAACTTTTATTTTTCACTATTTTCGTTGAAGAAAAGGGGGATTTTCCAAATGAAAGAAGACATGCTTGCGCTAAAACAAGACCTGCTCCGCTTACTTGACCAGGACTACCACCAAAACCATGACCAACTCGCCAGACAGCTTGGCGCCACGCCGGCCCAGGTCGGCCAGATGATCCGCGAGTTGGAAGAAGACCGGATTCTGGTCAAATGCCAACCGATCATCAACTGGGAAAAGGTCGGCCTGGATGATGTTTCAGCGCTGATCGAGGTCAAAATCACGCCGCAGCGGGAAGTCGGCTTTGATGCGATCGCCGCCCGCATTTACCGGTTTCCGGAAGTCCGCAACCTGTTTTTGATGTCCGGCACCTATGATCTGGCCGTGACGGTCGAAGGCGACAATCTGAAGGAAGTGGCCCAATTTGTTTCAACCAAACTGGCGACAATCGACGGGGTCGTCAGCACCACCACTCATTTTGTGCTGAAAAAATACAAAGAAGAAGGCGTCATTATCGATGACGAAGAAGCCGACCGCCGGCTGTTGGTGACGCCGTGAACTGGGCCGAGCGCGTTTCCCCGTTAGTCCGTTCGATTCCACCCTCGGGCATCCGCCGCTTTTTTGACATCGTAGCGGAAATGAGCGGTGTCATTTCCCTCGGCGTCGGCGAACCCGACTTTGTCACGCCCTGGCATATCCGTGAGAGTTGCGTCCACGGCCTGCAACGCGGCTACACCTCGTATACTTCCAATTACGGATTGCTGGAGCTGCGGCAGGAAATCGCCCGGATGCTGGAGGAAGATTATCAGGTTGTCTACGATCCTCGCTGCGAAGCGTTGATCACCGTCGGGGTCAGTGAAGCGCTGGACCTTGCCATGCGGGCCATTCTTTCGCCTGGCGATGAAGTGCTGGTGCCGGAACCGTGTTATGTTTCCTATAACGCCTGCGTTGCGCTGGCCGGCGGTGTGCCAGTCAGCGTCTGCTCCAACCGCGAAAACGAATTCCGCGTGACCGTCGATCAGTTGGCGGCGGCGCTGACCCCCCGCACCAAGGCGCTGCTGATCGGCTATCCGAACAATCCGACCGGTGCAGTCATGCCGCGGCAGGACTTGGCTGAGATCGCCCGGTTTGCCGAACAACACGACCTGATTGTCATCTCCGACGAAATCTACGCCAGCCTCACCTATGACGGCGAACACACCTGTTTTGCCTCGCTGCCGGGCATGCGCGACCGGACAATTCTGTTGAACGGCTTTTCCAAGGCCTACGCAATGACTGGCTGGCGCATCGGTTATGCAATGGGCAATGCCGACTTCATCGGCGCGATGACCAAAATCCACCAATACACGATGCTCTGTGCACCGATCACCGCACAGGTTGCGGCGATTGAAGCGATCAAACAGGGCAAGGCCAGCCGCAACAAGATGGTCGCCGAATATGACCGCCGTCGTCGTCTGATGGTCGATGGTCTGCGCAACATCGGTCTCGACTGTTTTGAACCGCGCGGCGCATTCTACGTCTTCCCGTCGATTCGAAACACCGGCCTCACTTCCCTGCAATTCGCCGAGCAGTTGCTGCAAGCGGAAAAAGTGGCCCTGGTGCCCGGCGATGCCTTCGGCGCCTGCGGCGAAGGCTTTGTCCGCTGCTCCTACGCTGCTTCCTCCAAAAACCTGGCCGAAGCGCTGGACCGGATCGGCCGATTCGTAAAACCGCTGTTAAAGTAAGCACTGCCGCATCACAAATTCAGGTTACAGAAAAGGGGCTGACGAATCAGCCCCTTTTGTTATATATCTAATTATATATATCTTCTTTCGATCGGTATAGCTTATTCGACCGGTTTGCGATACTTGTTGCGCAGATAGATGGCCGCCGCGTTCAGCAACAGCATGATGCTAAGCAGCACGATGATTCCGGCGGCGGCAATATCCTGAAATGCCGCCTGTGGTCGCGACACCCAGTTGAATATCTGGATCGGCAGCACTGTAAACTCCGACATCGGCCCGGTCGGTAAGAACGCCACATAGGTCAAGGCGCCGATCGTTATCAGCGGCGCGGTTTCGCCAAGCGCACGGGATACCGCCAAAATCGTACCGGTCAGGATTCCCGGCATCGCCACCGGCAGAACCACGCGAAACACCGTCTGGGTCGTGGTGGCGCCCAATGCGTAAGAGGCATGACGCAGGGCAACCGGGACCGCCTTTAGCGCCTCCTGTGTCGCCACCACGATGACCGGCAGGATCAGCAGCGTCATTGTCAGCGCCCCGGCCAGCACACTGCGGCCAAGACCAAGACCACGGACAAAGATGACCATGCCCAGCATCCCGTAAACGATGGAAGGAACGCCGGCCAGGTTGGCGATATTCAGTTGCAGCAGATTGGTCAGCCAATTTTTCTTCGCATATTCCTCAAGATAGACGGCCGTCAGAACTCCGACGACAAAGGCGGTTGGCCCCGTAATCATGATAAAGGCGAAAGTTCCGGCCAGCGCCGATTTGATACCGGCTTTCGCGGCAAACCGCGACGGATAGCTGGTCAGAAAATCCAGTGTCAAAAAAGGCAAACCCTTCATCAGGATTCCGCCCAGCAATGCCGCAAGCGCCGCCAGAGAAATGACGATCGCCGAAAAAAACAGTCCCTTGAAAATAGCATCTTTCAGTTTGCGCCACTGGTAGATGTTGTGTTCCCTGCTATTTGCCAGCATAAATCATTCTCCTATTTTAAAGCGTTTGGTAATGGCAATCGCGGCGAAATTCATCACCAAAGTGAACAGGAACAGAGTAATGCCGACCGCAAAAATTGACTGGTATTCCACGCTGCCCATCGGTGTGTCGCCCATGCTGACCTGAACTATATAGGCGGTCATCGTCTGAATGCTTTCCAGATAGTTCAGACTAAGGCTAGGCGTGGCGCCGGCGGCGACAGTAACGATCATCGTTTCGCCGAGCGCTCTCGACACCGCCAGAACGATCGAAGCGATAATTCCCGAAAGCGCATAGGGAATCACCACTTTGTGCGTCGCTTCCAACTTGGTCGCCCCCAATGCGTAAGCGCCTTCGCGCATCGAATTCGGTACCGCCAGCAACGCTTCTTCACTGAGCGATGAAATCATCGGCGTAATCATGATGCCGACCGCAATACTGGCGCTCAGCGCATTAAAAACCTGGGTGGAGGGAATAATCGTCTGCAACATCGGCGTAATGAAGACCAAAGAAAAATATCCGTAAACAATCGTCGGCACGCCGGCCAGGATTTCTAAAATCGGCTTGACGATAATCCGCGTTCGCTTGTTTGCATATTCACTCAAATAAATCGCACTGCCCAGACCCAGCGGAATGGCGAACAACGCCGCGCCAACGCCGACCATCAGGGTGCCTGCAACCAGCGGCAAGATCCCCCAGTGCTGTGGATCAAACAACGGTGTCCAGGTCGTGCCGGTGACGAACTCCCAGATCGATACTTCGCGGAAAAAGCTGACTGCCTCGACTGCCAGAATGCCGACGATAAACAGCGTCGTCAATACCGAGAGCAGCGCGCAGGCAAACAGGCCGGCCGGGATCAGCCGGTCTTGCAGCCGGCGAAATTTATCATAGGAGAAACTCATCAATGTGTTTCGGCTCCTCTCGGGTCAAAATATCTTGTGGCGCGGCAATGCGCAATACAGGGGGAAAGGCGGCGGTCGCCGCAAACTTCGGAGACCGCCACCTCAGGCTTCAGGCTTACTGAACTTTTTTCAGCAGGTCTTGGTAGTGGGATTCCGCATAAGGTACATAGCCGACCTGGGGAATCAGTTTGGATGCGTTGCTCAGGTAAAACTTGACGAACTCCTTGACTTCCGGACGCTCCAGCGCTTTTTTGCTCACATAGATGTAGATCGGACGGGAAAGCGGTTTGTAAGTACCGTCTTTGATCGTTTGTTCGGAAGGCACCACCGCGCCTTTACCGGCATCAATCGAAACAAGCTTCATCTTTTCTTTGTTATGCAGGTAGTACACGTAGCCGAAATAACCCAGGGCATTTTTGTCGCCGGCCACGCCCTTGACCAGAACATTGTCGTCTTCGCTGGCGGTAAAGTCAGCCCGGCTGGACTTCGACTTGCCGACGATCACTTCGGTGAAGTACTCGAAGGTTCCCGAAGCAGTACCCGGTCCGTACAGCTTGATCGGTTGGTCGGGCCATCCATCACGGATCTCGCTCCATTTTTTCACGGTGCTGGTCGGTTCCCACAGTTTTTTCAGTTCGGCGACCGTCATCGTGCCTGCCCAGGTATTGTCTTTGTGAATAACCACCGAAAGTCCGTCATAAGCAATCGGAAACTCGATGACATCATCGCCGCGCTTTTTGACGCCGTCCACTTCTTCTTTCTTGATCGGTCTGGAAGCGTCAGCGATATCGATTTCACCGGGAACGAACTTTTTCATCCCGCCGGTAGTGCCAGACTCACCGACCGTCACCTTCACGTCCGGATTGACCTTGCGAAACTCTTCCGCCATAGCCTCGCTGATCGGGAACACAGTGCTCGATCCGTCGATCTTTACAGTACCTGACAATTTTTTACCGGTCGCCGCCGGTTTTTTCTCTTCTGTCTTGCCGCCACAACCAACCAGCAGTGTAGCCGCCAGCACAATGGATAGACCCAGAGTCAGTCCTTTTTTCATGTTCATCCGTTTCTTTCCCTCCACTTGCTATCAATCGTTTTTTAAATCATGCTCGGTATGGTTTCATCATAGACAATCCGCCATCGGGTCGCAATGGAAAACGGCCGGTTTTAACGCAACGTTAACATTGCCTTAATAATGG
>CAZOJA010000192.1:0-4826 GCA_964579955.1 uncultured Veillonellaceae bacterium
GCTGCGCTGGAATAGCGGCGAGCACGGGCCGGTTCCACCGGACCGTTTCATTCCGCTGGCTGAACAGAACGGCCTGATTCTGCCGATCGGCGAATGGGTGTTCGCGCAAGCCTGCCAGTTCGCCCGTAAGCTGTCGTCCAGCGGCCGCAGGCACCTGCAGGTTGCGGTCAACGTCTCGCCGCGTCAACTGGCCGACGCCGATTTTGTCGCGATGGTCTGCCGCTGCATCAACGAGGCCGAGATCAATTCGGCGCAACTGGAAGTGGAAATCACCGAAAACGTGCTGATCGAGTCGCTGGAGGACAGCACCCGCAAACTGGCTGCCCTGGATGTGCTGGGCATCAAATTGTCGCTCGACGATTTCGGCACCGGATATTCATCGCTGACCTATCTGCGGCACCTACCGGTGTCAACGCTAAAAATCGACAAAACCTTCATTGCGGAAATTCTCGAGGACAGAGTGCAGGAAGGGTTCATTCGTTCCATCATCGACATGGCTCATGTGCTGGGTCTTCAGGTAGTGGCAGAAGGAGTGGAAACAACCCAGCAACTGGCAAAACTGACCGCCCTCGAGTGCGATTGCGTGCAGGGCTACTTGCTCAGCCGGCCGCTCGACGAAGCAGCGGCACTGAGATTCACCCCGCCGGCTCTTTCTTCATAAGATTTCGATGCACAGCGCCGCACCGTCATCCCAACGGTCCGGGCTTTTGGCGCATTGCTGCAACAGGTCGACTGCTGCCACGGCTGATGCCGGCGCAAACAGGCGATCTTTTTTTGTCAGCAGTTCATAGAATCCGTCGGTCATAAAGCAAAAATAATCGCCTTTACTCAAGGGCAATGACAATTCGCCGAACTCCGGCTCCGGCAGGATGCCGGTCAGGCTGCTGCCCAATCTCTGCCAGCCCGGCTGCGGTGCGCCGACATAGAAATCATGAATGCCGCCGCCGGTGATCAGCAGACGCGCCTTTGAAAGGTCAAACTCAAACAGCAGCAAGGCAGCAAACGTCGTTTCGGTAAAATAGTGCATCAGCTGGCCGTTCAGTTCATGCAACAGCCGGCTGTCCCAACTGCCCGCATCGGTAAGGGCCCGTTGCAGAATCACGCTGGTTGCCGTTGTCTGCAATGCCGTTGCCACACTATGACCGGTGACATCGAGTATATAGCCGCGCAAAATTTTATTCCCAGGAAACCAGAGATAGCCGTAGGCGTCGCCGCTGATCCAGCGATAGGGAGCATAAACAGGCCGCACCGATATCGCTTCGTTTTCCATGCCGGGCTGTAGCAGTTCGCGCTGCGCCGCACCGGCCAAAACAAGTTCATCCGCCAGTATGCTCTCCTGTTTCCGAATCCGTTCGATCGCCCGCACATTGGCCACCGCCATCGCAAAGACAGGGGACAGCTGAAACGCCAGATTGCGGTAATTCGACAGCTGCTCCGGCAGCGCCACCTCCGAAGCGACCACAACGGCCAGTCTTTTGCCCTCGTGGTCCAGCGAAAAGGCAATTCCGCCATCCGGTTGCAGAATCGCATCGGCGAGGTTTCCGGCACGATGTTCGCAACCTTCCGGCAATGCGACCGGTCCCATTCGCCGGGTCGGTTCGATCGGATAATACACGGCGCTGGCCGGCGCAAACAGAATCTGCAGGATTTCCAGGATGGCGCGGGCGGTCTGTGTTTCTTCCTGCAGTCGGTCAAGCCGTCCGATCAGGTCGAACGCCATCGCGTAATCGGCGACCTGACGAGCTGCCGCGCCCGTCCTGTCGTTGCCGCCCTGCTCGGCATCGGCGCCGCCGTGCAACATTTCCCGCAAATGCAGGGCCAACACATCGGTACCGACAGGCACGCGCCGTGCCGGCAGGTCGAGATAGCCGGCAAAGGTCTGCAACTGTTCGGCTGCATTCGCAACCGTTCCCGTATCCAGCAGCACCAGTTCCTTGGTACAGTCGTGGAAAAACTCGCGGGCCGTTTGCTGGTCAAAGCCCCAGTCGGCCAGGTTTTGCTTGCTGCGGGCCAGCCAGCCCGGGCTGAGCAGATGCGCTCCCCGGCTGACCAAGTCATCGACCAGCGCCGCATTGCAGAGCAGCGCAAAGCAGGAGTCGGTCCGATGAAACCGGACATTGCCGGCAGTGTCGGCCAATTGTCGCTGCATGGCGGCGATGCAGTTCGACCCGATGATATGGATCCCGTCGGGAAACGCCGGTTGCAATTCCGCCAACAACCTGGGCAGTCGCTCCGAACTGCCCGGCGCTTTGTGGCAAGCGGCATCAAATGCCACCACATGGCAGCGCAAGTCAGGCGCCTGCAGCTTACTCAGGGCGGTTTCCACTTCACGACGCAGGTTCTCGCAGATCAGAATGCATACACTACGTTTCATCTGTCCGCTCCGACTGTAATGGGTAAGCTCCCCACCGCCGGGCGGCGGCGACAATCGCATGCAGGATTTCATCGGAAACCTGCCAGGGAATTTCGCCATGTCCATCGCTGAGAATAAATCCGCCGCCCGTTCCGGCCGCAAAAACGGCTTGTTTGACAGCCTGCTCCGCCTGCTGCGCCGTCCAGCGGGTCATCTCGATGCCGTTCAGGTTGCCGAGAATCGAAATGCGACCGCTACAGGCCGCCTTGACCTCGCGCAAGTCCTCCAGTGAACCGGTTCCGACAACGCTCATACCGGAATCAACCAAATCGTCGATCAGCGGCAATACCCTGCCGGAGGCAAGATGCGCGGCAATCGGTCCCTTAACGGCCGCCTGAACACGACGACTGACCGGCAATCCCCAGGCCCGATACCAGTCGGCGCTGACAACCGTAGGCGAAGAAACCGGGTCGAAATAACAAATGGCGGTCGCCCCGGCAGCCAGCTGGGCGTTGGCCCATTCGATGCAAAACTCGCAGTTTTCCTCCAACAGTTGCAATAACGTCGCTTTATCATCCGCCATCAGGCCAAAATAGGTTTCAAAGCCCAGTTGCATCACCGGCAGCGAAAACGGCGACATGACGACGCCGACAATCGGCGCGGCATCGCCGATTTCCTGTTTCATCAGGCGGATGCTCTGCAAAATGTTTTGCAGGATGGGACTTTGGGAAACCTTCGGCCTGCAGGCGGCGCGAATCTGGCTGCGGGAGCTGAAAATCGGCGCCCCGGCATTCGGTGGCCCGTCCTCGTAGAAAATGGCGCTGCCGCCCCACGCCTCCAGCTCGGCGGCGGCATACCAAAAGCCGTACAGGCAGTCATGGCCAAACTTGCGGTACAACCGCAACTGCCCCTCGGCGACATGCTCCGGCCGCGAGAAATATTCGCGGATACCCAAGCCCAGTTCTTTCGCCCCATGCGTCGTCAACAACAAAAACACCGGCACGCGGTCCGGTTCGCAGTGAGACAGTGTGGTCAGCACCCGTTGCATCGAATTGCCCGTCACGGTCACTTCGCCACGCTCCTTTCCGACATCGCCGGGTAAATTTCCAGCGTTTTGAGCAGTTGCAGGACTTCCGTCGAATTGGCCGCCATGGCATCGGCACCGACTTGCCGCCATAACTGCCTGTCCAGCAGAAACGGCGCCCCGCCGACAATAATGTAGGGACGCTCGGACAGCGCTGACAAATTGCGGACCAGTTCTGACAATCGCAGCGCCGAACGCAACATCAACACCGAAATCAACAGCACTTTCGGCCGGTCGCGCCGTACCTGCCGGACCAGGTCTTCCAGCGTTACGCCCAGACCATAGTCGCGCACCGGGATGCGGGCCACCCGCAGCGCCGACAGTACCAACCGCTTGCCCAGCGCATGATTGTCTTCAAATACCAGGATCGCGGTTTGCGGCTCGCCGCCGGCGGCATCGTCCGTCTGCGGCAGCATCTCGTCAAGCAACCCTTCACAGATCCGCCCGCTCATATAAACCTGTGACAGCGCCACCGCGCCCGTCTCCCAGAGATGACCGATCTGTTCCATGGTCGGGATCAGCAGCGACTCGACGGCAAAGGTCGGATCATCGCCGCGAACGGCCAGCCGCAACTGACGGCGGGCCGTTTCACGGTCCAGGGACAACAACGCCTGCAGAAAAGCTTCCATCAGACACCTGCATAGGCGTTGAACCCGCCGTCGACCGGAACCACGATGCCGGTGACAAAGCCGGACGCCTGCGGATCAGCCAACCAGACGAGCGTGCCCAAAAGTTCCGCCGGTTCGCCGAAGCGGCGCATCGGCGTGTGGGCGACGATTTTTGCCGCCCGCGGCGTGTACGAACCGTCGGGATTGGTCAGCAGGGTGCGGTTCTGCTCGGTAAGGAAAAAACCCGGCGCAATGGCATTGACCCGGATGCCGGCATCGGCCAGATGGATTGCCAACCACTCGGTGAAATTGTTGACTGCCGCTTTGGCTGCGCTGTAGGCGCCGACCTTGGTGAGCGGATGATAGGCGCTCATCGAGGAAATATTGATCACTGTGGCGCCGGGCCGGCCGATCATCTGTGCGGCGAATACCTGGGTCGGAATGAAGGTGCCCATGAAATTCAGCTGAAATACGGCGTTGAACCCTTCCACCTTCATGTCGAAGAAAGTCCCCTGTAGCGGGTTTTCATCGTTCGGCTGAAAAATCTCCTTGGCTGAAATCGCGGCCGGATGATTGCCTCCGGCTGCATTGAGCAGGATGTCGCAAGGTCCCAGTTTTTCTGCGACCACCAGTGCCGCTTTTTCCACCGCCGCTTTGTCCAATACGTCGCAAGGCACTGCCAGTGCAACCCCGCCGGCGGCCTCGATCGCATCGACCACCGCCTGGGCTTTTTCCGCCGTCCGGTTCATGATCGCCACTTTTGCGCCCACCCGGGCCAATT
>CAZOJA010000193.1:0-4808 GCA_964579955.1 uncultured Veillonellaceae bacterium
CGCCGTGGATTGCAAAATGGACGTATGAAATGGTGCCGCAAACGGTATGGAAGATACAGCCGCTGACTGCGTTTTGGGGTATATCCAGAGGGTACGATAAGAAACTCAAGCAAATGGGTATTTATACGATTGAGGCGCTGGCTCATGCCAATCCAATGCGGTTGCAGAAAACTCTGGGCGTAATGGGATTGCAGCTGTATTACCACGCATGGGGCTTGGATGCTAGCATCCTTAGCCAGAAGGTGCGGCCGAAAAGTAAATCCTATAGTAAAAACCAGATATTGATGCGGGATTACTATGAAAAAGCAGAAATTCTAGTGGTCATCAAGGAAATGGTGGGAGATGTTTGCGCCAGGCTGCGTAAACACCAGGAAAAATGCCAGGAGGTATATTTGGGGATAGGCTACTCGGACAGAAATTTACAGGTGGGTTTTACTGCACGGATTAAGTTGGTTCGCCCGGAACACTCAACGGAACTCATTAGTGAAGCGACACGCCAGGAATTTATTAAGCGGTGGCATGGTGAACCGGTGCGATCGGTAAATATTACTGCCGGGAAAATCGTGCCGCAGGGACTGGAGCAGTTGGAACTGTTTTTTGAAGGAGAAGAAAAGAAACATGCCATGGATCGAGTAGTAGATGATCTTCGGGGGCGATTTGGCAAAAAAACGATTTTTTATGCTGGGTCGATGGCTGGTGGAACCTTCCTTGAACGGGCGGATTATGTGGGCGGACATAAAGGGAAAAGTGAATGATGTAAATTAAAGAGTAGTTGTTTAGGCGTTGCTTTAGATGTATCCCTCAGGGGTTATATTGGTGCCAGTAAGGGAACATAGCCGGTTGGAGCAGCAGGCGCTGCCTTGGCCGGCTTTAATTTTTAAGTTGACGTTTTTCACATTAGAGGAAGATCGCTTGACACGCAAACATAAGTGAATTATATTTTATATGATTATATATTCACATATTGGAGGTTCTGCTGTGAAGAGTGTAGACTGTGGCATATGCGAAGAACTATGCGAGCATCCTCAGACAATCTGTTTAGCAAGAAGTGAACTAATTTCTGAAGATAAGGCACAGCGAGTGGCAGACTTGTTCAAAATTCTTGGGGATACCACACGTGTGAAAATAATACAGGCGTTATCGAAACGAGAACTCTGCGTTTGTGATATTGCGGCGGTGATTGGGATGGGGCAATCAGCAATCTCGCACCAGTTGCGCATGCTTAGGAATACCCGAATTGTCAAATATCGCAAAGAGGGAACAATGGCGTGGTATTCATTGAATGACGATCATATTGCCGGTTTGCTGCTCCAAGGCATTGAGCATGTGGAACATGAATAGTGAAGAGGATGGAAACGTGGCAGTGGAAACTGCGATGATTGAAATAAAAGCGACAGCATTTCAGGTGGCAGGCATTGCCTGCCTGGACTGTGCGAAGAAATTCGAGCAGGCTGTCAAGGGATTGCCGGGAGTAAGGGAAGCGTCGCTCAATACCATTACCGGCAAACTTATTGTTGACGGCAAAGCAGATTTAGCGGCTATCCGCCGTTTGGGCCTGGAGGAAAACTATACCGTGGAACCGGTTGGACACGGCGGTGCGGACAGAGTAATCGTTTTTCAAGTGGACGGAATCACTTGCTTGGATTGCGCCCAAAAGTTTGAAAAATCCGTCAGTGAAATGCCGGGCATCATAAAAGCATCCCTGAACACCATAACAGGCAAGCTGACGGTGGAAGGGCAGGCTGATCTTGCAGGCATTCGGCAGTTGGGTCTGGAAGAGAACTATACAATTCAGCCGGAAACAGGGCAAGCTGCTCAACCCGGACATCATACAGGCAAACAAACGGACTGGGAGTTTCGGCGAGCCATTTTGTCCGGTCTGTCATTGGTTGTTGGTTACGGTTTGGAAAAGTTCGGCATTATTGCTGCGGTCTATATCCCCATCTATGTCGCGGCCGTTGTGCTGGGTGGGTGGGGAAATTTCCGCAAAGCCGCCAGAGCCTTGCCGCGGGGAAACTTCAATATGAGCGTCTTAATGAGCGTGGCGGTGGTTGGCGCCATGGCCATCGGACAATATGAGGAAGGCGCATCGGTAGCGTTTCTTTATGCGATATCCGAAATGCTGGAAGGCTGGACGATGGAAAAAGCCCGGCGTTCTATCCGAGCCCTAATGGATATAGCTCCAAAAGTCGCGAGAGTACGTCGTGGGGATAGTGAAACCGACATGCCTGTGGAAGATATCATTGTCGGAGACGTCATGATTATTCGCCCCGGTGAGAAAATCGCCATGGACGGTATTATCGTAAAAGGCGAATCGGCAATTAACCAGGCTGCGATTACAGGAGAATCCATACCGGTAGAAAAAGGTCCGGGCGGTGAGGTCTTTGCCGGCACGCTCAATACTCACGGTGCGATGGAAGCTGAAGTAACGAAACTGGTACAGGATACGACCATTGCCAAAATCATTCACATGGTGGAAGCAGCTCATGGTAACAGAGCGCCGTCCCAGGCGTTCGTGGAAAAATTCGCGGCCATCTATACGCCCATTGTTCTCGCACTGGCGATGGGCATTGTATTTGTTCCACCACTCTTCTTTGGACTCGAATGGGCGCCCTGGATTTATCGGGGACTGGCCCTGCTGGTGGTCGCCTGCCCGTGCGCTCTCGTCGTGTCCACTCCGGTGGCGATTGTCAGCGCCATCAGTGTCGCGGCGAAAAACGGCGTTCTCATAAAGGGAGGGATACATCTCGAAGAAGCGGGGTCAATCAGTGCAATCGCGTTTGATAAAACGGGAACGCTTACGAAAGGCGAGCCTGCCGTTACTGACACTGTTTTATTAAATGGACTTTCCGAAGAGGAGCTGCTTTCCATTTCAGCGGGCTTGGAAGCGCGTTCCGAGCATCCCCTTGCCGCGGCCATCGTAAAGGCTGCGGAAGAACGCAAGATAGAGGTTGTTCCCGCTGAAGATTTCAGAGCCATTGCGGGCCGTGGGGCACAGGGAACCGTCAACGGTGAAACTGTGTATATCGGCAATCCTCGTCTCTTCGCAGAACTTGCCATATCGATGGAGTCGATTGCCATGCATGTCGAGCGCCTGCAAGCGGAAGGAAAAACAGTGATGCTCGTTGGCACACAAGAGAAATTCCTTGGGATCGTAGCTGTTGCCGATGAAGTGCGTGAAAACAGTGCGAAAACGATCACGGCTCTAAAACGAGCCGGCATTGTTCACACGATCATGCTGACCGGCGATAACGATGCAACGGCAAGAGGAATGGCTGCGAAAGTGGGCATCGATGAATTCCTAGCTGAACTTCTTCCACAGGATAAGGTCGTGGCGATAGAAGAACTGTTGAAAAAATATGGAAAAGTAGCGATGGTTGGTGATGGCATCAATGATGCCCCGGCTCTGGCCCGGGCTACCGTAGGTATTGCCATGGGCGGTGCAGGAACGGATACAGCGCTTGAAACTGCGGATATTGCCCTCATGGCCGACGATCTTCGTATGTTACCGTTCACCATTCGACTCAGCCATGGCGCCCTGGCCATTATTCGTCAGAACATTGCTTTTTCGTTGGCAATCAAACTTATCGCCGTGCTTGCCGTGTTCCCCGGTTGGCTGACTTTGTGGCTGGCCATTTTGGCTGATATGGGTGCATCACTCCTCGTGACGCTTAACAGCCTGCGCCTATTGCGAGTTAAAACCAAGGAATCCACAGTGTTTTCATTATAGAGGCATTCTGACTGTCCATCAAAACTTGGTATCGTCATGGAGTATCAGAAGGTGTTTTTTGCAAAGAAAACTCAACATCAATGCCTGGAGGAATTTGATATGACTGACATAAGCGAAAGCATTGCAGATCAACAACGAGCGCAGTGGGAACGGAGTTATTTTGAGGACCCCGAAATGTTCGGGGATCAGCCCAGTCTTCCAGCAATGTATGCTGCAATGATTTTTCACGATGAAGGAAAAACAGATATTTTGGAATTGGGGCCAGGACAGGGGCGGGACACCCTGTATTTTCTCCAACAGGGGCTGAATGTCTGGGCTTTGGATTATGCGGAACAAGGGCTGCTAAAGATAGAGGAATTGGCAAAAACAATGAAGGAAAAACCGGAATTCGGGAGCTTGACGACAATCCGGCATGACCTGCGCTTTTCATTGCCATTTCCGGACAACTTCTTTGATGCCTGTTTTTCTCATATGCTCTATTGTATGGCCTTTAGTTCGAACGAACTTGTCACGATGAACAAAGAAGTTCACAGAGTGTTAAAGCCGGGCGGTCTCAATATTTTCACAGTCAGGACTACAAAAGACAAGCATTCCCGGACGGGAAGCGACCTGGGAGACGGGTTGCGTGAAAATTACGGATTCGTTGTTCGCTTCTTTGATGACAAACAAATTGATGAATTAGCCTATGGATTCGACATTCTGGATCGGTTTAACTTTCAGGAAGAGGAGCTTCCTCGCGAATTGCAACGCATCACTTTTCGAAAAAAATTTGAAACTTGGCCAACATAGTGCCAGCTTCTGGGTGAAGTTTAAAATGGGCTTATGAGGTGATGCAACATGGGTCAATGCAAAGCTGTCCTGAATATTCAAGAAGACATTCAAAAGGCTATGGCGCTGCTCAAGTGCAGAAAATGCGGCTGCCTGCAAGAGTCGCTGACAGATGTCAAATCCAAACTTTCGAAAGATAAAGCCGCGTTCCGCAGACTGTTCAATGTGACGGAAAGTTCTCTTAAAAAAATGGAGCCGATTGAATATACCTGACTGGGCTGTGAACACTGCTGGTCAGCAGATATCACCA
>CAZOJA010000194.1:0-4793 GCA_964579955.1 uncultured Veillonellaceae bacterium
ATGCAGATCGCCGTCGCATCGTCGCGCCGCAGCGGCGAAACCGCCAGTTGTTCCAGCCAGCGGACACCCTGTTCAAAATCGGCGAAACAGCCGGTCTCATCCTGCCGCATCAGGTCGGTCAGCCCATCGGTGGGAAAATAGAACAGATCGCCGGACTGCAGTTCGATTTCGCCTGTGCACAGGTCCGGATGTTCCGTCACCGACAGGAACAGCGAAGGCGCAGCGACCACCTCCACTTTGCCGCCGCGGGCCAGCCAGAACTGGTTGATGCCCGCCGTGGCGTAACGGAGTCGCTTTGCCGCAAGATCCACTTCGATCGCCGCCACCGCGACAAAAAAATCCTCGGGAAACGACTTCAGCGTCCGGCGGTGAATCCATTCCAGTTGCTGAGCCAGAGAAACCGGCATCTCGGCCGCCTCGCGCAGCAACACGGACATGGCCGACGTCACCAGCGCCGCCGCGATGTCGTGACCGATGACATCGGCGATGTATCCACGGAACACCTTGCCTGGCACGATCCATTCCAGCAGATAGATATCGCCGCTGACCGCCCCGACCGCTTCGTAAACCGTGCGAACCTTCACTCCCGGCATCTGGGGAAAGTCCGGCAGGGTGGCCTTTTGCAGCGCACGGGCCAGCTTCAGTTCCTGATCGATTATTTGCTGCCGCTTGTGTTCTGCCGACACATCCCGCAATGAAGCAAGAAACAGCCTGCGGCCGGCCAGTTCGACGATACTGCCGGTTTGCTCCACATGAACCGGCATTCCGCCCTTATGGCGATACATGCAGGCCAACGGCTGATGCTGGCCTGTCGGCGACAGGCTGCAGCGCTGCGCATATTCGATCGAGGACGCATCCTCCAGGCTGCAGGTCCACAGCGACTGGCCCAGAAGCTCGCCGCGTTCGAATCCCAACAGACGGCAGCAGGCCGGATTGATCTCAACGATCCGGTTGTCGGCGATGTCGATGAGTAGAATCGCTTCCGCCGATTGTTCGATCAGCGAGCGGTAATGTTGTTCGCTCTGGCGCAGCGCCGCTTCGCCCCGCTTTCGTTCGCTGATGTTGCGCGACACGCCGAGCAGGGTCGTCACTTTGCCGGAAGCGTCGGTCAACAGCGTCGTCGACATTTCGACCGGGATGACGCTGCCGTCTTTGCAGATATGCTCATATTCGGAGCGAGCGACCTGCTGCGACAGATCGCCGGCGGCAAACTTCTGCAACCTTTCGTTCAGCCGCTTGCGGACGATCGGCACCACCTCCGGCACCAACAGTTTGTCCCAGGAAAGCGGCAACGCTTCCTCCACCGAATATCCGCTCAGTTTTTCTATCGACGGGCTAATAAACGTATGCCTCTCTGTCACCAGATCCATCGTCCAGATCACGTCATCCGTATTCTCGGCGATCAGGCGGTATCGCGCTTCAAACTGGCGAAGCGCCGCTTCCAGCTCTTTTTCCTTTGTCACGTCGCGTCCGCAGCCGACCGTGCCGATCAACTCGCCATCGGCATCAAAAAACGGCACCTTGTGCACATCCAGCCGGAGGAATTTTCCCCGCACATTGCCGAACTCGTCAAATCTCCCGGCCTGCCGCGAATCCAGCACCACCTGGTCCGAATCGACGCAGACTTCGCCAAAGGTATGCCAGTCCGGGTCTTCCGGATGCTCATCACGCTCCCGGCAGGCAAAATACAAATCGGTCTTGCCGATCGGCTCATCAGTGTCACGGGCTTTCAGCAGCACATCACAGATCGCCTGATTGGCAAACAAGTAGCGCCCCTCCAGATCCTTGGCCCAGATCAGGTCCGGCGCATTGTCGCACATCATGCGGATCAGCGAGTACATATTGCGGTAACGTTCCGTTTCCGACGAGCGATTCTTTTCTGCCGTCAATTCGATGCCTCCCACAAAGGCATTTTAAAGCAATTGCATGATTCGCTATCGGCGAGAAAAATCCTTTAATTTTTCGAGTCAACATTAAAGTATTTTTTCGTAAAAAACGGCAGGCGATTTCATAAGATCGCCTGCCTTCTGTATGACAATGTGAAAATCCGCCGTTACATATTGGCGATGATCGCCGCGCCAAACTGCGAGGTCTTCAGTTCTGTGGCCCCCTCCATGCCGCGGGCCAGGTCATAGGTCACGGTTTTTTGCAGGATCGTTTTGCCGAGCGCCGTCTCGATGAGCTGCGCCGCTTCGTTCCAGCCCAGGTATTCCAGCATCATCACGCCGGACAGGATCACCGAGCCGGGATTCATCTTGTCCATGCCGGCGTACTTCGGTGCATTGCCGTGCGTCGCCTCGAAGATGGCCGCCGCATCGCCGACATTGGCCCCCGGCGCCATGCCCAGGCCGCCGACCTGGGCCGCCATCGCATCCGACAGGTAGTCCCCGTTCAGGTTGGGGCAGACCAGCACTTCGTATTCGCGCGGCCGCAGCAGGATCTGCTGGAACATATTGTCGGCAATCCGGTCATTGATCAGGATTTTGCCGTCGGTCGACGCCCCCTGCCAGACCTCTTCCTCGGTGACCGTCAGCGCGGCGAATTCTTTTTTTGCCAGTTCGTAGCACCAGGTTTTGAACGCGCCTTCGGTGTACTTCATGATGTTGCCCTTGTGCACGATGGTCACCGTCTTGCGTCCATGCTCCACTGCGTATTGCATCGCCCGCCGCATGATCCGCTCGGTCCCGGAGCGGCTGATGAACTTGACGCCGATCCCCGACTCCTCCGGCAGATGGCAGCCCATTTCGCCATTGAGGAAGCTGCGGACCTGCTCCGCCTTGTCTGTTTTGGCCGCCCACTCGATTCCCGAATAATTGTCCTCGATGTTTTCGCGGAAGATCACCGCATTGACCCATTCCGGATGCACGACCGGGCTGGGCGTACCCGGAACCCATTTGACCGGACGGATGCAGGCGTAAAGGTCCAGCTCCTGCCTGAGTGTCACGTTGATGCTGCGGAAGCCGCCGCCGATCGGTGTGCCGAGCGGCCCCTTGATCGCCACCTTGTGTTCGCGGATCGCCGCCAGTGTTTTTTGCGGCAGCCACTCGCCAGTCAGCTTGTGCGCCTTTTCCGCCGCCAGAATCTCCAGCCATTCGATGCGCCGCTTGCCGCCATACGCTTTGGCAACGCCGGCATCCAGCACTTTTTGCGACGCCGCCCAGATATCCGGGCCGGTGCCGTCGCCTTCGATGTAGCAGATGACCGGCTGGTCCGGCACCGCCAGTTTGCCGTCCTGAATGGTTATTTTTTCAGCCATTGTTCTTCCCTCCACCTATTTCATATCTGTTTCATTTATACATCAGTAACGCCAGGGTCGCGAGCAGAGCCAACACCATACCGAGTGCATTGCGTTTGGCCAATTCGACCGGCGACACGCCGGCCAGACCGGCGCAAATGACGCAGGCGCCGGCAGCCGGTGACATGGTCCGCCCCAAATTGCCGGCGATCACGGCCGTACTGGCCATGTCCATGCCGTTCAGACCAAATTTGGCAGCCTCCACCGTCACCGCCTTGTTGAAGGCGATCGCCGCCGCGTCGCCCGAACCGGACAACACCGCCAGAATAAAGGGACCGAAAGCAGCGCTGAATTTGGCGATGGCCGGCGTGTCGGTCATCAACTGGGTCAGGGCCTTGATGATGCCTACGGCGTTGAGCCCGCCGACAAACACCATGGCGCAGATGATGATGCCGAACACATGCCCGAACCCGTCACCGGCGCCGTGCCAAAACTCTTTGGATATCTTGGCGGGATTGGTGCGGGTAACCAGCATGCCGCACAACACGCCGATGAGCATCGCGTGCGAGATGGTCAGCGGCTTAAGAACCACAAACATCTTCGTTGTGCCCAGCATCAGGATCACCAGCGGAACGAGCGGCACGACCGCCCACAGATAGTTCACCTTGAATTTGCTTGGATCGACCAGAGCTTTGTCTGCCGGCAGCTCATACCCTTTGTTCTCCTTCATCGCTTTGGCCACTGCATAGAGACAGAAGGCGCCGATAAAGCCGGACAGGATCAGGGCAAACGAATGGTTGGCCACGATATCGAGGGGGTTGGCTTTGGATACGCTGGCCGCCACCAGAATCTGCGCATGGCCAGGGTTCAGCATCGCACCGATGGTGCCGGCAAAGACCGCCGACCCGGCAATGGCCGGATGAATGCCGACCGACATCAGCAGCGGGATGAAGATGGGACCGACGGCCGCCGCACACCCGGCAGCGCTGGTGACCGAGATATTGACGAAAAACGTGATCATCACGGTGCCTGGGATCAAAAACGGCCCGGCAAATTTCAGCCACCTGGCCAGCAGGTTCACCAGGTGCTTGTCGCATTCCGTCACTTTCATGACCATGGCAAATCCCATTGCGGCGATGATGTTCTCAAACAGACGGGTTTCCGTCATGGCATGAGAGAACGACTTGAACGGCGACATCAGATCGCCGGAGACCAGTGCCAGTGCCAAACCTGACGCAAAGAGCACCATACGGGTCTCATACTGTTTGACCAACAAGTAGACGGTGACCAATACGATTAACGACCCAAGAGCAATGATCATCCTGAATTCCTCCATTCTTTTTGCTGACTGGCAGGCAGATATTGCGCGAATATTCTTGTCGTTTTGTTGGTTCGATTATATAATTGGCTCAAGCCATACTCAAATACTTATTGTTTTATATTCCCTATAGATTTATTCAATGGACAGGAGAGTGGATCATCGTGACCGAACGAGAACTGATCTATGTGAAGACCATCGCCGACGAGCGCAGTATTTCCCGCGCCGCCAAAAAGCTGT
>CAZOJA010000195.1:0-4790 GCA_964579955.1 uncultured Veillonellaceae bacterium
ACACGGATCATGGAATAAATTATTTTGTCTATTTCCTGACTCATTTACTCACCTCCTTTGTAAATATCTATTCAGAAGCTTGCGACACATTGGCAAACTCCGTTTTCACGCATTCCCGTAGCGCTGCGTCGGTAAAAAGGTCATAAGCAGTTGACGCAAGTCCTTTGGCAGCCAGAACAACCACATCATCAGCCCGCGGTGACAATGAAGCTTCCCGGAATTCGTCGCTGTGCCCGGTAACGCTTTTGGGTGCTATCGCCAGATACTCATGAATCGAAGGTACCACCATAGAGACATTGCCAATATCCGATGAACCGATTGAGTCCTGTGGATCAGGATAATTCATCACTTCTCCCAGTGTCTCCATGTTGGCCTTAAAGGCTTCGCCCATCGCTAGATTGGAATACCGTTCGGCATACAGAATGCCTACCTCCACTTTGCATTCGGCGCCGGTGAGCATCGCCGCTGCCTGCGCCGCTGTTTTTACGTCTTCGATCATTTTCAGCAGATAGCGGCGGGTATACGCCCGGGCGGTAAACTTGGCGGCGGCGTACTCGGGAACGATGTTCGAAGCCACTCCGCCGTCAGTGATAATGCCGTTGATGTTCGGACCCTCCTTGAGTTTCCAGTTGCCCCTCAGCACATTAATATTGTTGAACAAGCCAATCAAAGAGGATAAAGCGTTGATGCCTTTTTCCGGACCTGATGAATGGGTGCCCTTGCCGAAGTATTCGGCTGTCAGCGAAACTGCCGCCAGTCCGCCGCGACCGATCAGGTTTTCAGTGCTAGGATGCATCATCAAGGCAAAATCAATATCCTGAAAAGCCCCTTGTTCCACCATAATAATCTTGCCACCGCCACCTTCTTCAGCCGGTGTTCCAACGACCACCACCTCGCCGTCCAGCCCGGACATGACTGCAGAGATCCCGATCCCGGCGCCAACAGCGGAGGCAGCAATGATGTTATGCCCGCAGGCATGGCCGATTCCAGCCAGTGCGTCATACTCCGACAGGATAGCCACCCTGGGTCCCGGCCCCTTCCCTTTTAACGTGGCACGATAAGCCGTCGCCATGCCGCAGTAGGGAGTCTCCACGGAAAAGCCGTGCTTCTCCAGCAAGGCTTTCTGCCATTCCAGCGCGCGGAATTCCTCGAATCCCAGTTCCGGATTGGCGTGAATGTCATGGCTGAGTTTCAGCAGCGACTCTTTCGCCTGGTCGATGGTTTGTTTGATGACCTGCTTCAATTGTTTCGCCTCCACAGTTTCGATGATAACCTCTTCTACAATATCCGCTTTACCCCAGCAAATGGCAGGCGCAAAGATGGTCGTCCCCATAAGATTTCATTTCGGGAGGTATTTCGCGGCAAACCGGCAGGACCTGTGAGCAGCGGCCGGCAAAAAAGCAGCCTGGCGGCAGCTCCGTCGGCGTCGCCGGAACATCCCCCGCCAACTGGGCATCGCGCAGGTTATGGCTGCCCAGCACCGGGGCCGCCGCAAACAAAGCCCGGGTATACGGGTGGAGCGGGTTGCCATAGATCGCCTTTTTTTCGCCGACTTCGACCAATTTCCCGAGATACATGACTCCCACCCGATCGCTGATATGCTTGACTACCGAGAGATCATGGGCGATAAACAGATAAGAGAGGTTGAATTCTTCCCGCAAATCCATCATCAAATTGAGGATCTGCGCCTGGATCGACACATCCAGGGCGGAGACCGGCTCGTCGGCGATGATGAATTCCGGCGTCAGGGCCAGAGCACGGGCGATACTGATGCGTTGCCGTTGCCCGCCGCTGAACTGATGGGGAAACCGGTCCGCCTGCTCCAGCCGCAGCCCCACCTTATCCAGCAGGGACAGTGCTTTTTCATCCGCTTCCTTCCTGTCTGCGGCCAAGCCGTGAAACAGCATCGGTTCCGTCAGGATGGTCCGAATCGTATGCCTCGGGTTAAGCGAAGCATAGGGATTTTGGAAAACCATCTGCATGCGGCGGCGAAAAGGCAGCATCTGCTGCGCATCCAGGCGGGTGATCTCCGTGCCGTCAAACCAGATTTCGCCGGCGGCCGGCTCCAGCAGTTTGATCACCGTCCGGGCTGCCGTGGATTTTCCACAGCCGCTTTCACCCACGATACTGAATACTTCGCCCCTGCGGATGGAAAAACTGACATCGTTGACTGCGTGAACCAGCTTGGGCGCGCGCCGGAGCTTCCCGCCGGAAAAGCTGAGTTCTTTCCAGAAGCCACCGCCGAGCCTAAACTGCTGGCGCAGATTCTTCACTGCCAATACCACGTCGCTCACTGCCTGCCGCCTCCTTCCAGCGGAAAATGGCACCAGACCTTGTGGCCATCCCCGGTTTCATATACGTCCGGTTCCTGCTCGCCGCAAACCGGACGGCAGTAGCTGCAGCGCGGCGCGAACTTACAGCCTGGCGGCAGCGCAAAGGGACTAGGCACCATGCCGGGTATCTGCTCGAGACGTTTCCCTTCCGTCGCCAGGCTGGGGATGGAATGAAGCAGGCCCGCCGTATAGGGATGCAGCGGCCGGTTGATAAGTTCCGCCACCATACCGCTCTCGACGACCTTGCCGCAATACATAACCAAGATCTCGTCGGCAACTTCGGAAACGAGAGCCAGATCATGCGTGATTAGGATCAGGGATGTGTGTTTCTCCCGGACCAGTTCGGTTAACCGTTGAATGATCTGCGCCTGCACCGTTACATCCAGCGCGGTAGTCGGTTCATCGGCGATGATCAGAGCCGGACTTGTCGCCAAAGAAATCGCGATGATCACCCTCTGGCGCATGCCGCCGCTGAACTGATGCGGATAACAGTCGATCCGCGCTTCCGGCGACGGTATCCCAACCATGCGCAACAGCTCCACCGCCCGGTCCCGCCGTTCCTTCGCCACCAAACCGGGCTGGTGCCTGCACAGGGATTCTTCGATTTGCTCACCGATCGTATAGAGGGGGTTCAAGGAGGTCATCGGGTCCTGAAAGATCATGGATATCTTGTTGCCCCTGATCTTTAGCATCTCCTGCTCCGTCTTCGTCAGCAGGTCTTCGCCTTCGAACAGCACCTGCCCGCCTTCAAACCGGCCGGGAGGATCGATCAGCTTTAAAATCGAAAACCCGGTGATCGACTTTCCTCCGCCAGACTCGCCGACGATGCCGAGAATGGCGCCTTTATTCAAGCTGAAACTGACGCCGTCGACCGCCTTGACCACGCCTTTGAAGGTATGGAACCAGGTCTTCAGCTCACGGACTTCCAGCAGTACTGCCGACATTTTCCCACTCCTTCCTTACTTCAGTCGCGGATTCAGTTCATCTCGGAGAAAATCTCCCAGCAGATTGGCCCCGACCACCATCAACAGCAGCGTGATTCCCGGAAACACCGAAACCCACCACAGCCCGCTGAACAGGACCTGATAACCGTTGGACAACAGCAGGCCAAGCGAGGGACGGGTAATCGGCACGCCTACGCCGAGAAAACTGAGTGTCGCCTCGGTCAGGATGAAATTGCCGATTTGAATTGTGGCGATGACGATCAGCGGAGTCAGGACGTTGGGCAGGATATGCCGGAACATGATGACCCAGCCGGGAAAACCGCAAACCCGGGCGGCTTCCACATATTCCTTGCCGCGTTCTCCCATCGTCGATCCGCGGACGGTCCGGGCATAGGTCACCCAGCCGACCAGCGTAAGGGCGATGATCAGCTTGTCAATCCCCCGACCGAAAGCCACCATGATAAACAGCGCGATCAGCATCCCCGGAAACGAAAGCTGCACATCCGCAATGCGCATGATGAGCGAATCGACCCAGCCACCCCGGTATCCGGCGATTAGCCCACAGACCGTTCCGATCACCAGGGAGAATAGCGTCGCCAGCACCCCAACCAGGATGGAGATCCTCACCCCGTACACAATGCCGCTAAGCAAATCGCGCCCCTGCTGATCCGTGCCGAGCAGGAACCTGCTGTCACCGCTTTCCCAGGCCGGAGGCTTGAACGCGTCGTTCAAATCCAGTTCTTTAGGGTTGTAAGGGTTCTGGGGCGTCAAAAAGGGTCCGAACACGGCGATGAAAAAAAACAGGGCTAGAATGACAGCGCCGAAAATAGCCAATCGGTTGCGACGAAAATTGTGCAGCCCTTCAGATGCCTTGAAAACCTGCCATAGCTCTTTCATGAGGTCATTTCACCTCGATTCGGGGGTCGATCATGGTATAGATGATGTCGACCAGGAAGTTGATGATCACGAACAGCACCGCAACCATCATCAGATAGGCCACGATCACCGGCCGGTCGACCCTGTAAATGGAATCGATAAGCAATTTCCCCATGCCGGGCCAGGCAAAAATCGTTTCCGTAATCGTAGCAAAGGCGATCAATTGGCCAAACTGCAAGCCAAAAACCGTGATAACCGGAATCAATGCGTTTTTCAGCGCATGTCCGAACAGAACACGGTTCGCAGACATCCCTTTTGCTTTGGCAAACTTGATATAGTCCTGTCGCATCACTTCCATGATTCCCGCCCGTGTCAGGCGGATCAGCATAGCCATCTGGGCCACCGCCAGAGTCACTGCCGGCATTATGAGATGATGGAGTCCGTCGGCGGTGAAAATGCTGGTCCGCACGCCGAACAGGGTGACCACTTCCCCTCTCCCCGAAGACGGCATGATCTGCAGTTGCACCGCAAAGATCAGGATCAGCATGATGCCCAGCCAAAAGGAAGGCAGTGAGATGCCCAGCAACGAGGCAGACATAATCAGCTTGCTGAAAATGCGGTCCGGATAGGCGCCAGC
>CAZOJA010000196.1:0-4789 GCA_964579955.1 uncultured Veillonellaceae bacterium
GGCCGGCGTAATTTGAATATGCAGCGACGGGATTCCATTCACGTCGTCACCCCCATTGCCAAGTATAACTAGACAGGTTGTTCAGAAAGGTCCAGATGCGAGAAACAGCGAGGCTTGCACAGCGCCGCGTACGAATCTGTACGCAAGCAAGCAAACGCAGCTGTGACGAAGCAGGTGGCCTTTCTGGGCAGCCTGCTTATCTCAGGAAATCGACCAGAGAGGTCGGCATAATCCGCGCCCCAAAAGACAAGGCGGCCTTGTAGGTATTTTCAGCCGTCTTCATATCGATGATGGCTTTTGCCATATCGATATCTTCATTGGTCGCCAAAACCGAAGTCAGGTTGATATTGCTGGACTCCAGCATATTGCCGGTCATCTCAAACATGGAAGCCTTCGTTCCCACATCGACCACCGCCGACAGAATCTGATCATGCACTGCATCGAGGTCGGCCAATCCTTTGTCCGACAACCAGTCCAGATCAGGTCCGATGGTGTCACTTGCTTCGGTGTGCTCGGTATCCCGGGCCATATGGAAAGTGTGGGCGTCTTTTACCGCATTGTTGGCATTGGGATCGACGCTGACTTGCACGCCGTTGGTCAGTTCAAACCGGGGAGGAATGCGGAAGGAGTAAGTCGATGTTCCCAGTACCGTCGCCGTATTTGCCGCGATATTGGCGGTCACGCCGTCTGGCAGGGCAAAATCCTGCACTGCCGGATTGGCGCCTTTCATCGACCACACCGGCGGCGTCGAAGCGGTAAGCGTGCCATTCACATCCGGCGCCGGTTCAGTGGTATAACTGATGAGAGCCGGATCACCGGCTTTCAGATCGATTGCTGCCACAGCCGTGGTATAAACTCCACCGACTGCATTGGATTCCTGATCGGCGATTGTTACTGAAAACCCGGTGAAATCGGTTGCCGGCGCTCCCATATCCCCCAGCGAGAACACACTTGGCCCCTGGCTTGGATTGGTCGTCGCCGTTTTCCAATTGATGCCGTCATCAGAATAACTCAGCCCCGTCACTTTTCCCGAAGAATCTACCGCGTCCACGCGGATTTGCGGCGGTTGCGCCGACACCGCCGCCGGAATGGCACCGCCCGCAAAAGCCATTTTCATGGCGCCGCCACCTGCCGGAGCAACAATCGTCGCGTCTACTTTCCATGCCTGCACTGTCGCCTTTATGTCCTGAAAAGCCGGCAGTCCGGTATAGTGCCCGCCAAGCGACAGTGCGCCGCTGTCAGGCGTCGACTGGGTAACTACCGGCGCGGTCGCTTTGGTCCAGGTATTCCCCTTGTCCAGTGAATAACTGAGCGCGGCGGTTTCGGTCGCGGCATCGATCGAAAGATCGGAAAGCGTATATACATCAGTGCCGTTATTCGTGGAATTTTTGGCAATTGAGGCGGAAAATCCACTGTCGCCAAGAATGAATGAGCCAGCGGGCGATGCCGTATCAACCTTCGCCGTAGCCCAGGTTCCCCCGCCGTCGGTCGAATAGCTGGCCTGGGCGACTGTTCCGTCAGTTGTCATTGCCGTCACTGTATGGACATCGCCAACCTGATTACTGGCAACCGTGCCGAGTTGCATGCTGATGTCGCTATATGCGCCACCCAGAGTAAACTGAAACGGATTGGCCGTATTATCAACCGTTGCAGCAGTCCAGGTCGCGCCATTATCGGTCGAATAACTTGCCTGCATCACTTTACCTGTATTCGTCAGGGGAATCGTATAAATATTATCGGTGCCGGAACCGTTTTCCGTCGAATCGGCAATCGATATCTGCATGCCGATATTGTTGCCGACATCATTCAGTGTAAACGTCGGCGGCACTTTATAATCATAGGTGTTTCCGGCAGCATTGTTGATGTCGGTAGTAATCGTCATGCCAACCCCATTTGCCAACACCACGGTTCCTGTCAGGCCAGTCTGGGTAGCCCCCCAAGTCAAGCCGCCGTCCGTCGATACCCTGGCATCCGTAACTTGCCCCGTGCCATCAACCGCCACGATTTCAACTTTATACGGGATTGATTGCGCTGGCGAAACAGTGGCCGCTCCGCCTGCCGCATTGCTCTGCGAGACAAAAGTTCCTGTAGCGGCATAGCCGGGCCATGCGCCATTCGTTGAGTATTCCACGCCGGTAACCCGTTTTGTTGCATTCAAGGTGTATTCATCGCCGGCTGCATTGCCGGCAGCAGAGTTGATGGTCGCAGTGATTCCGGTCGCGCCCAGCGTCAGGGTCGACGGAGCGCCCGCTACCACAGTGGCTGACTGCCAGCTGTTGGACACCGTATCAAAATAGCTGGCGCCGGTAACGGACCCGGCAGCGACCGAATCAATCCGGACTTTGGTCGCCGCCTCAGCCGAGCCGGTGATCCCGGTAATCGTCAGCGCACCGCCGGCGGCATTGGTTTGCACCACATTGGCGGCCGGGGTCGACACGGCCTTCACCAATAAATTGGCCGGCGGCGTGCCTGTAAATCCATTATAATCGACTTGCAGTTTTCCTGCCAGTTGATTGCTTTGCCGCACTGCGCCAGTCTCCACCTGTACTGCATTGACCTTCAACTGCAATCCGCCGACCGGCAATACCGGCAACGGGTTCGTCGTCGACTCCAAAGTCAACGCCCCGGTGACATGCCCGACCGGCGCCGCAACATTGGCCGAAACCTTCAGTGCGTCGATCCGCATGCGCAATGAATTGGGCGAAGCGTAGGCCGGCATGTCGGTTTTCTTGCCTGTCCAGGACAACGCCAGCGAGCCGCCGGTCGTATTGGTCTGGGCATAATTATTCAGACGCACTTTCAATGCGTCAATCTTGACGGCAAAATCCTGGTAATCGGCCGGGCCCGTATAGCCGCCATCCACATCCAGTGTGCCGCCCAGCGAATTTGTCTTGGTGACTGCCGCCGTTTTTTCCAGCTCTTCCTTGATCCGGATCAGCGCATTAAACACATCGGTGGTCGCCTGGCCGTACTGGGTTCCTGTAGAAGCCTTGCGGCCAAAAACGTCAATCCCGGTCAGATTGATCCCGTCGCGGGTTTCATTGGCCAGCCCCGACTGGGTGACCATGGAGATTTTCTTGTCATCACCATAATAAACCACAGTATCCACTTTCAGATTGCTCTGTCCGGTAGGATCCGACAGCAGCACCCGCTCAAACGGTTGGGTTTTATCCATATTGCCGGCAAAAATATAGCGGTCGCCGATTTTGGTGTTGGCTACCTGAACACACTGATTGATCAGTCCATCCAGCTGTTTGGCCGCCGCCGCATAACCGATCTCACTGTTGGGCTCGATCGCCCGTACGACCAACGATTTGGCCTGACTGACCAAGTCACTGAGATCGCCTGCCGCTTTATCGGTCATTTCCATCCAGGACTGGGCTTCCTTGACATTGGACACAAACTGTTCATTTTGTGATATCGCACTGCGATACTGCAGGCTGCGAATCACACGCACCGGATCATCCGAAGGGCGGTGAATCCGCTTGCCGTCAGACATCTGTTCCATGAGACTGTATTGTGTGTTCAGCGATTTATTCATCCCTGACAGAAAACCATAGTTCATCATGCTGTCAGTAATGCGGCTAATCCCCATGTTCAGATCCTCCTATCGGCTAGCGGCCAACCAGGCCGGTGCCATTGATCAGTTTGTCCAATATCTCATCCATTGCGGTCAGCATGCGGGCGCAACCATTGTACCCTTTCTGGTACTTGATCATTGCCGTTAGCTCTTCGTCCAGGTTGACCCCGGAAATGGCATCCTGCATTTTCTTGGTCTGATCGACCAGCGACTGCTGGTTAATTGCCTGATTTTGCGCATTTTGGCTCTGCGTTCCCAGCGTACCGATCAGGTTGTTATAAAATCCATCCAGCGAAACATTGCCCAAGCTTTCACTTTTGGTCACTTTCAAAAGATTGGCCAGTTCAATCGCCAGGTCGCCGCCGGCCACGCCCTGATTGCCATAAGGCAATGTCACGACATACATGTCGTTCTGCGCATTATTGGCATTGGCGGCAATACTCATGTTGACGGTTGCGCCCTGCACCGTGAAGCTAAAACTATTGGCCGTTGTCCCCGCACTGGCGGCGGTCCAGGTTTGTCCGTCGGTTGAATATTCGAGACTGGAGGGGACTTTGGTTCCGTCAGGATTTGTGGTCAGACCGGCAATTCGCACCCGAATCGGCATGGATGCAGGATCAAACGTATAATCGCCGACCACAGTCGCGGTCATGGCGCCGCCGGAGGTATTGCCGCGCCAGATACTGCTGGATTTCACTTCTTGCGGCGTCACCCCGATATTGCCGGATGAACTTCTCGCTGCAATTTTGGACAGGCCTTCCGTGCCGGCCAACTCCGGGTTTAGTTGCAGTTGATTCAGCCAGTAATCGGCTGTCGGCTTTTCCAGTTTCAGCACATTGCTGAGAAAACTGCTGCCGGCGGATTCACTGGCCGTCATTTTTTTGCTGTCGCCGGTGGAATACAGTTGAAACTGCTGATTAGCAGCCGTGTACTCGGCCCGGACATTGACTTTGTCAAACTTCGCCTGGGCATTGATCGCATCAGCGACCTGCGCCATGGTCCAGCCGGCGACCAGATTGACCGTCATCGTTGTTGTCCCGTCGCCCAAAGTCACCGTCATATTGGCCGGCACTGTAGTGGAATCTGGAACAGCCGCCGTTGATGTCAATTGCAACGTTGTCCCGATGGCATCATCGCCTGTCCCGTATTCGGTATCACCAAAAAAATTCACATTGGTAAAGTTGTCCTGGCCATAGCCGCTGCGATGCA
>CAZOJA010000197.1:0-4786 GCA_964579955.1 uncultured Veillonellaceae bacterium
ATCACCCCTTACCGGCCTCACGGGACCAGTTTAAAGGATATTTTTTCTAATTGTAACAATCTCTTGCGGTACTGTCAAATCAAATATTTGACAAAAAAGACCGCCTGCTCAGGCGGTTTGGGATTACTTTGTTCATTGCATTGTCAAATTTCGGATCACACAAATATGTTTTCAAGTGTTATAGGAAGGCAAACGACAATATGATTGCTTCAGCCAGAAAAAACGCCAGCACTACTTTTGCCGTCTTCTTTTCCCGTTCCGCCAAAATAACCTGATACATCGTTTCATCCTCCTTAATATTTGTCGTGTCAATTTACGTTTTTATATTATCATATTAATATTTGTCTGACAAGTATATTGTGTGAAATTTTTAATTAATTTCGACTTGTCAGTTCAGTCAACGACTCTGTCTGAAGAAAAACTTAAGCGCCGGACAGATCAATTTGTCCGGCGCTTAAAGCGATGCAAGATTGTTATTCTCGATTATCCGCCTGAAACAAACAATCTTCCAACCTGATAAACGAGCCCGCCAAGAACCACTGCGGAAATGAAGCTGCCCACCGCCCCGTACACCGCAATGCGCCAGTCACGTGTCTCATGATACATCGTAATCAGCGTCGTCACGCAAGGAGTATAAATCATATACACGATCAAAAAAGTGAATGCCGTCAATGGCGATATGTTGCGGGTCAAGATTTCGGCCAGATTGCCAGAATCCTGTGCCGCATGATAGATGATCCCCAGGCTCGACAACACGCTCTCTTTCGCAGCGATCCCAAATAACAGCGCCACGATCAATTGCCAGCTAAGGCCCATGATTTGTCCGACAGGTTCGAGAATTTTTCCAATGGCGACAATATAGCTGTCTTCAAAGGCTCCCCGCGGAAACGTAGAAAGCATCCACATGAGAATCGAAGCAGCGATGATCACATTACGGATACGGCGGATAAAGTTCATTGTCAGCAAAGAAGCTGATTTTACAAGGCCATATAGCGTAGGACTTTGATAGGGCGGCAGCTCCATGATGAACGACCCCTCCCCCGACCGCGAGATAAACAGGCTGACAACATAGGCGACAACAACCATCAACCCAAGACTAATCCCCAGCAAAGCCAGCATGACGAAAGTCGCAGCCGAAGAAGTAAAAAACGCCGATACAAGAAACACCATCACGCCAAGCCGGGCCGGACAAGGTGCATAGGAACTGATCAGAATCGCAACAGTCCTGTCGTAAGGGCTGGACAGAATCCGTGAAGCCAATACTCCATTGACATTGCAGCTACAGCCAAGCACCAATGGCAAAAACGTTTTTCCGTTCATCCCCAGAGCACTCATTACCCGGTCTGCCAAGAATACCACGCGAACCATGTATCCACTATCCTGAATCAAGGTATAAAACAGAAAAAACAATGCCATTTGCGGCAAAAAACCCATCGCCGCACCAACACCTTTGACAATGCCATCAACAATCATACCGGTCAATAGTTCAGGAACACCCTGCGACATCAATACGACATCCAACCAGGCGCCAAAGTTGTCAAACCCTTCCGCCAGCCACTCCGATGCCGGACGGCTGATCGTAAAAGTCAGATAAAAGACCAGGCCGAACGCCAACAGCATCAGTGGCCCCCCCAGAACGGGATGCAGAACCCAGCGGTCGATCCGGTCCGATACCGTTTCACCTGACGAACGAAACGCCATGACCCGCGCAGCGACATCTTCCGCCAAATTATAGCGGGTGCTGATGATTTCGGTTTGCATCGAGTCATTCGATGACTCCAATTGTTTCAACAGCACCCAACGGGCGCTTCCCATCCGACTGTCCACAACCGACTCCTTGCGTTCATTCAGTTGTCGTTCGATTGTCTCTGCATAACGGATCGCATGCGTACGCAACACCGTCAAGGAATCCGCCATATCTGTCAGTGTGACGAACAGTTCGCGTGTATTCAATCTGCCTTTGACGACTTCGGGCAAGACAGGGACTTGCAGTTCCGATTCCAATCGGTCATGGTATACTGCAATGTCCTTTTCGCGCGCCAAATCGACTTTGTTGAGCACAACCATGACCTTGCTGTAACGTTCCAAGGTTTCCAGCAATAAATACAGACTCCGCTCCAGGTTCATCACGTCCAGCACCACCATCACAACATCAGGCGGTTCGTCACGCAAAAAATCATTCACCAGAATTTCTTCCGGCGAATGACCGCCAAAACCATATATACCTGGCAAATCCGTGAAGTGGAGTTCCCTATTCTCGTAATGCACAGCCAATGTGCATACATCCGTGGTTTTGCCGCACCAGTTGCCGATCGTCTGGCTTGCGCCGGTAATGGCATTGAACAGTACGCTCTTTCCCACATTGGGATTGCCTATGATAGCAACGCGGACAGGTCTTTTTTCTTGTTCAGTCACTCAGCCTCGGCCACCTTGATATGCTGGCATTCATCCCGACGCAACAGCACATTTGTTCCGCGCAACTTGATTTCAACAGGATCATTCATAGGAGCACGGCGAACAATTCTCACACGCGTTCCCGGAGTGAAACCCATTTGCAACATCCTGGTCCGCTGCGCCCGCGAACCGGTAATTTCAGTAATTTGCATTTCATGCTGCTCAGCTACAGAATCCAGTGAAACTTGTTTGTCCAAAGCACAGCGCCTCCACAACTGAAAAGCGTTATCATATATTTACTTCTTTATTATACACGATTTTTCAAAAAAAGAAAGCACTAAACACCTTCCCTCAACACCCCCTTGCTTTCTTACCAGAAAATGGACTCCTGACGCCGCGCAACCAGAAACTCGCTCTGCCAGTCTGCACTGTCGGCGCATCGACTCAAATAGGATGAGAGTTCCAGCATGGCCGGATATTCGGTGGCAAAATGACCGGCGTCGATCAGACATAATCCTCGCGACATGGCCGCCTGCGCATCGTGATAACGAATATCGCCGGTCACGAGAACCTCTGCGCCGGCAGATGCGGCGGCAGAAGCGCACTCCATGCCCGACCCGCCGCACACAGCCACACGTTTTAACCGGGTTCCCCCAGAGCCATAGACTCTTACCGTCGTTAACCCAAGTGCCTGTTTGACTAAAGCGGCAAAATCGGTTAATGAAAGTTCTTCTTTCAACAAACCAACACGCCCCAAGCCTCCGTTAGCATGTGCATTGCGCAAAGGCAACACGTCATACGCGACTTCTTCGTAAGGATGCACTTTACGCATTGCCTGCACGACCTGTGACAACAGCGATTCCGGCGCGACAGTCTCCAGCCGGACTTCTTCCACAGTCGACAAGCGGGCCAGTTCACCCACGAAAGGTCGACTGCCTGACAACGGCATGAAAGTTCCTAAACCGCTCGTACGGAAAGAACAATCACGATAATTGCCGATATGCCCGGCGCCGGCATCGCACATAGCGGATCGCACCGACTCTTCTTGTCCGGCAGGAACATATACGACGATTTTCACCAATGGTTCATAATTCGTCCGAATCGGTTGCAAATCGGTCAATCGCAAGACGTTGGCCAATGCAGTATTAACGCCGCCGTCCGCCATGTCCAGATTGGTATGCGCAGCGTAAACCGCGATATCGTGTTTAATCAGTTTCGCCAGCATCGCCCCTGCCACCGTGTCGGTTTGTAGGCGTTTCAGCGCCTGAAACGGAAACGGATGATGGGTGATCAGCAAAGATGCTTGCGTCTCTATCGCTTCCTCAATGACAGGCATCGTCACATCGACCGTCAATAATGCTCGCTCGATCATCTGGTCCGCCCTGCCGATCAACAATCCCACATTATCCCAACTTTCCGCCATTGCCAGCGGAGCCAGTCTTTCGACGGCTGCAGCAATCATCGCACAACTTACAGGCATTCGCGCATCGCCTCCAATCGATTCAGTCTTTGCTGCCAAAACAGCCTCTGCGTTAAGACGGACGGATCGACCGACTGTTGCATCGCATCTACCCGCAACCGATACTGTTGTATCAGCTTATCAAGATGTTCAGCCAACAAAGGGTGGCGGTTTTGCCATAGAACAGGTCCTACCTCCAGCAGCAGCTCTTCCGGCATGGTCGCTGTCCCCGGTATCGCGGCGACTATCTCATATATCCGGTCATCTTCCCTTACCAATTCCTCAGCATCAATCAGCCAGCCGTTCGCAAGTAGCCATCGCCGCAAATCTGCCGCACCGGTCATCGGTTGACAAACAATCCGGGACAGGACAGAGACCACAGCGGAAGACCGCGACAATATCCCGCGAATCGAAGCGCCTCCCATGCCGGCAATGACGACTGCATCGACTTCGCCCGGCTGCACCACCGCAAGCCCATCGCCGAGACGCACCGAAACAGCTTCCTCCAGCCCAAAATCAGCAATGGTCCGGCAAGCCGCTTCCCAAGGACCCCGCTGCACTTCCCCCGCGACGATATAATCAGCTTTCCCTTGCAAAATCAACCAGGCCGGCAAATAGGCATGGTCGGATCCAATATCGGCCAGTCGCCGGAAATCGCCGACTAAACCGGCGACCGTCTGCAAACGTTCCCCCAGAATCATAACCTGTCCCCTCCTGTCCTCTATTTGATTCTACACCTAACCATTCAGCCCCTGCAAAAAACAAAAAGTCCGGGAATAATCCCGGACTCTGATTGCTTGGTGACCCGTGGGGGAATCGAACCCCCGATACCGCCGTGAAAGGGCGGTGTCTTAACCGCTTGACCAACGGGCCATATGTAATGTGGTGGGCCCACCTGGGATCGAACCAGGGACCAGCCGGTTATGAGCCGGC
>CAZOJA010000198.1:0-4778 GCA_964579955.1 uncultured Veillonellaceae bacterium
CCCTGTCGCGGGCGGCAGTGGAAGGCAGGCTGCAGACCCGTGGCAAAGCCGACAAGTTCGAGGGTGGCTACCGGGAAATCGTCCAGGGCGTCAACGACACGCTGGACGCAGTACTCAAACCGATCGAAGAAGCAGCGGACTGCCTGAAGGAAATGGCCAACGGAAACCTGAACGTCGAAGTCAAGGGCAATTACCAGGGCGACCATGCGATTATCAAAGACGCGCTCAATGGCACGATTGAGGCAATGAACGACATCCTTGGCCAGGTCAGCGTCGCCGTCGAACAGGTTTCGGCCGGTTCGCGCGAGATTGCCACCTCCAGTCAGGCACTGTCGCAAGGCGCCACCGAGTCGGCCAGCGCCGTGGAAGAAATCTCGGCCTCAATGCAGGAGATGGGTTCGCAGACCAACCAGAACGCGGAAAATGCCACCCAGGCGAACCAACTGGCCGTACTGGCCCGCGACAATGCCGAAAAAGGCAACGGACAGATGGCGCAGATGGTCAAGGCGATGGGCGACATCAACCAATCCGCCAACAACATTTCCAAAATCATCAAGGTCATCGATGAAATCGCCTTCCAGACCAACCTGCTGGCGCTGAACGCCGCCGTCGAAGCGGCCCGGGCCGGCAAGCACGGCAAAGGGTTCACCGTGGTGGCGGAGGAAGTCCGCAACCTAGCCCAGCGTAGTGCTAAAGCAGCCAAAGAGACAACCGAGATGATCGAGGATTCGATCAAGCGCACCGAAATCGGCACCACCATCGCCGAAAACACGTCCAAGGCGCTGGAAGAGATCGTTGTCGGCGCAACCAAGGTCACCGATCTGATCAGCGAGATTGCCGCCGCGTCCAAAGAGCAGGCGCAAGGTATCGGCCAGATCAATAACGGACTCAGCCAAGTGGACCAGGTGACCCAGCAGAATACCGCCAGCGCCGAGGAGATGGCGTCTGCCGGCGAAGAACTGTCCAGCCAGTCGTTACAGCTCAAACAGATGTTGGCCAAATTCCAGCTGAAAAAGGCAGTGGGGTCACATATGGGCGGAGGGTATGGCGGCGGTTTCGGTGCAGACCATTTCGATGCAGGACCGCCTGCGCGCCAGTCAGGCAATCGTCAGCGGGTTGAAGTGCCCTGGGGCGGAACTCCTGCGAAATCAAGAAGGAAAAATGCCCGTGGCGGCGAAGTAAAAGCAGAAGATATTATTTCGCTGGATGATCAACACTTCGGCAAGTTCTGAAAAATCAACCGTCCCGAATATTTAAGATAGCGTCAACAGGATAAGGCGAGGTTTTCTTGCCTTATCCTGTCCTGTAGGGAGGCTTATCGTGGCAATCGGGCAACAGCAGCTTTCGATGGAAGAGTTCAATTTGATCCGTAAACTGGTCTACGACCGGTTCGGCATTCATTTGAACGAGCAAAAGAAAAGCCTGGTCGTGGAGAGGCTGCAAAAAACCCTGCGCACCGGTCAGTTTGACAGTTTCCGGGCCTATTACGACTATGTGGTTAGCGACCGTAGCGGCAGAGCTCTGCTGGAACTGGTGGACCGCATTTCGACCAATCACACGCATTTTTTCCGCGAGAAAGACCATTTTGTCTTTATGCAGACGACATGGTTGCCGGCAATGAAAAAAGCGGCGCAAACCGCCGGTCGGAAAAAGGATATCCGCATCTGGTCGGCCGGTTGTTCCTCCGGCGAGGAACCCTATACCATCGCTATGCTTTTGGCGGACCAGTTCGAGTTGGACGGCGCCGGTTGGGACATAGGCATCCTGGCGACCGATATTTCGACCAGCGTGCTGGAAAAGGCCCAGGCGGGCCAATATTCGGACAATCAGCTGGAGCAGGTCCCTGACATATACAAGCGGAAATATTTTCGGCCCGTTGGCAACGGGCTGTTCAGTGTGGCGCCGGCGATCAAGGATCTGGTGATGTTCCGCCGGCTGAACCTGATGAATGCGGAATATCCGTTCAAAGGACAGTTCCAGATCATTTTCTGTCGCAATGTGATGATTTATTTTGATGAACCCGTGAGGGAAGGTCTGTTGGCTCGCTACCACCGGTATCTTGAACCGAACGGGTATTTGTTTATCGGACATTCGGAGTCGATCGGCAGGGACAATAAATATTTTCGATTTATCCGCCCTGCGATTTACCAGAAAATATAGGGTAGGGATGAACCGGAGGCATGATGAAACGGATTCGGGTTCTTGTAGTGGATGACTCGGCGTTGGTGCGCGAACTGCTTACGGCCGGCCTGGCCAAAGATCCGGAGCTGGAAGTGGTCGGTTCAGCGGCCAACCCCTTTATCGCCCGTGACAAGATCGTGGAGCTTCGCCCGGATGTATTGACTTTGGACGTGGAAATGCCGCGCATGGACGGAGTGGATTTTTTGCGGCGACTGATGCCGCAGTATCCGATACCGGTCATCATGGTCAGCGCCCTGACGCAAAAAGGCGCGCAGATTACCTTGGAGGCGTTGGAAGCCGGCGCGATCGATTTTGTCACCAAACCAAGCACCGATGTGGCGCGCGGTCTCAACCAGATGCTGGCGGATTTGCGGCAAAAGATCAAAATGGCGGCCAAAGTGGACCTTTCAGCCTGGAAAAATCGTGCCGTCCGGCGGGAGTCGCCGGGGCCGGTCAAGGTCCGCACGGCGCTCAGTGAATCTACAGACAAAGTCATTGCCATCGGCGCGTCGACCGGTGGAACCGAGGCGATCCGCCGGGTCATCAGTGCTTTTCCTGCCAATATGCCGGGCATCGTGATTGTCCAGCATATGCCGCCGGGATTTACCAAACATTTTTCCGACAACCTGAATGAAATATGCGAGATGGATGTGCAGGAAGCAAAATCCGGCGACAGGGTCATGCCGGGCCGGGTCCTGATTGCTCCGGGCGGCAAACATATGACGGTGCGTCGTTCCGGTGGGATTTATCTGGTCGATTGTCAGGAAGGTGAGAACGTGAACGGACACTGTCCCTCGGTGGACGTTTTGTTTCACTCGGTCGCCCGTTATGTGGCAGGCAACGCGGTAGGCGTGATACTGACCGGCATGGGCGGCGACGGAGCGGACGGATTGCTGGCGATGCGGCAGGCCGGCGCCAGGACGATAGCCCAGGATGAAGCGACTTGTGTTGTGTTCGGAATGCCGAAAGTTGCGATTGACCGTGGCGGAGTCGAAAAAATCGGGCCGTTGGACTCAATTCCCCAAATGATTGTGTCCACGCTTGGTGGAGAGAAACGATGAGAGCAGTACCAATCGGGATCGGCGAATTGAAAGTGACGAATGTTGCCGGCGATATCCTGCGCTCCTACGGACTCGGGTCCTGTATCGGACTTGTGGTGCTGGCACCGCGACAACGCACCGTCGGCATGTTGCATGTTGCGCTGCCGGAATCCAAAATCAACCTGCAGCTGGCGAAAGACCAGCCGGGTATGTTTGCGGATACGGGAATCCCGTTCCTGTTACAGGAGATGGAACGGTTCGGTTGCAGTATCAGCGACATGGTGATCAAGATTGCCGGCGGCGCAAGCGTCATGGACCCCGGTGCGACCTTTGAAATCGGCAAACGCAATATCCTGGCCGTGAAGAAGACCCTGTGGCGATACCGGCTGGGGCCGGTCGCCGAAGATGTTGGCGATGTCATCAGTCGGACGATGTCCGTGTCGGTGGACACCGGGATCGTGACCGTGTCATCACCCAGGAAAGGAGAATGGGACATTTGATTAGTTCGGAACTGGTTCAAACCATTCTGGTGGTGGATGATTCGGGCACGGCGCGGATGATTATCAAGCAGTGTCTGGCGATCATCGGCCTGAAAGACAAAAAATATCTGGAAGCTTCCAACGGTCGTGATGCAGTGGAAGTATTGAAGAAAAGCAGTGTCGATCTGGTGGTGACCGACCTCAATATGCCGGTGATGGACGGCGAGGCGTTGCTTTTGGAAATCAAAGGCGCGGAAGCCTGGCGGAAAATTCCTGTCATCGTCATAACCAGCACCAGCAACGACGTACGGGAAAAAGCGCTGCGGGAAGTCGGCGCCGAAGCGGTGATCAGCAAACCGGTCAATCCGGCGGTGCTGCATGCGGCGTGGCAAAAAATCTGTGGAGCGAAGTGATGACGATGGATCATAAGACGGCATTACAACAGGCGGTGTCGGAAATTTTCGAGAACATGGCGTTTCAGGAACTGACCCCGATCGGGCAGAATCCTTTACCTGCGCCGGTGCTGTGGTCGTTCCGTCAGGCGACGATGACGATTTACTCACCGATACAGGGAACGCTGGTAATGACGATTTCTCCGACGATGATGCAGATGGTGACTGCCAATGTGCTGGGGATCGATGCGGAAGAGGTCGATGCAGGCATGGAATCGGACGTGCTGGCGGAAATGCTGAACACGATGGCCGGCGCCTGGATGCGCAAGATCACCGATGTCAGCCAGCCATACGAACTGGGATTGCCGGATACGACTGATGCCGATTATATCGACAGCAAAACCGCGGAAATCCATTGCGTGTTCAATGCCGACGGCGATTTCATCGAAGTGGCGTTTTTTCTGGTTTCATAAATTGCAGGGGAGGAAATAGCATGAGCAAAATCCGCGTTCTGATCGTCGATGACTCGCCCTTTATCCACAAGGCCATCAGCCGTGCCCTGTCCAACGGTGATTTCGAGGTGTGCGGCATCGGTTCCAACGGCAAGGAAGGGGCGGAACTATACGCCAAACTGAAACCGGACCTGGTGACGATGGATATCACGATGCCGATCATGGACGGGCTGG
>CAZOJA010000199.1:0-4751 GCA_964579955.1 uncultured Veillonellaceae bacterium
TGCCGCATTGGCGGTGGCGGCGCTCAAACGCAAGGCGAGGACCGATTCGGATTTGCTGATCGGAATGTTCTGGTCACTCGGCATGGCGCTGGGAGTCGTATTCATCGCGATGACTCCGGGCTACCCGCCGGACATCGCCTCGGTATTGTTCGGCAATATCCTGGCAGTTTCCCGTTCGGACCTTCGTCTGATCCTGGGGCTGGACATCCTGGTACTGGCGACGGTGGCGGCATTTTTTCAAATGTTCAAAGCATATATCTTTGATGAAGAGTTCGCCAGTGTGGCCGGTGTACCGGTCCGGGCGCTGGAATACCTGATGTACGTCCTGGTGGCGGTGACTGTCGTCGTGATGATCCGGGTGGTGGGAATCATCTTGGTAATCGCACTGCTGACTGCACCACCGGCAATCGCCAAACAGTTTACCTATGACATGAAGAAGATCATGGTGCTTTCGGTGCTGCTTGGCATCGGTTTCTGTTTTGCCGGGCTGTGGGTTTCCTATACGGTGCGACTGGCTTCCGGCGCCTCCATTGTCTTGGTGGCGGTAGGCTCCTATGCATTGGTATCGCTAGTCCGTTTTGGCCTGCGCAGGCGAGGAGGGCCGGTTCGTGAAACCTGAAATCGACAAAACGGCCGGCAAGCGGTTGACATTGCAGAAACAGGCGATTCTCGATGTATTGTGCGGTGACGAACGGATGCTGACAGCCGAAGAAATCTACGGCAGGGTACGCGAAAAGCATCCCAATGTCAGTTTGGGTACCGTGTACCGCAATCTGCAGGGATTTTCGACGCAGGGGGCGGTACGCCGCACTTTGTACGCAGATGGCAAGGCGCGCTATGAAATGGCCGGTCATGTGCATCATCACCATTTGATCTGTCTGGATTGCGGCTGCGCGACCGAGGTCCCCTGGTGTCCGGTGGGCAGTGAAGTGGCAAACTTCATGTCGGAATGCGAGTTTTCCCCGGTGAGTCACCAGTTTGAGATCTACGGTCATTGCAAACTATGCCGTGAGAAAAAATAGCACTGAAGAATAGCAACGGGTGGATTCCGCAGAATCCACCCGTTTTATCTTAATCTATTTTGGAAGCGGCGGTCGCAACCGCTTGGCCTTCCGTGGTACAAACTCGTTTTGTACCTTACAGTGCCTCAATACACTGCTGTTTGTAACTATGCTTTTGTGGTTCAGTTTCCATTGACTCTTTCAATGGAATCACCCCTTCCGGTTGAACCTTTCTTCAGGTAGCCTCTTTGGAGGCTTCTTTCTCTTTTTCATCCCCAGCTACCCTTTGATTACATTATAGAACAGAAAATGAATTTTTGCAATATTCCTGACGAAATATTTACAAATTACCAGGCGACGACGATGGAACCTTTAAACTGTTCGTTGACAAATTTCTTTACTTCTTCGGACTGATAGGCCTTGACGAACTTTTTGTATTGGGGATTCTCCTTGTCTTTGCTGCGGGCAGCGATGATATTGGCATAGGGAGAATTGGCGTCTTCCAGAATCAGCGCATCCTTGACCGGAACCAAACCGGCCGGCATCGCATAGTTGGTGTTGATGGCAGCCAGGTCCAGGTCATCCAGCGAGCGTGGGATCTGAGCCGCGTCGAGTTCGCGGATCTTGAGTTTTTTCGGGTTTTCCGTGATATCGACGACGGACGCTTTATGGCCTAGACCGGGCTTCAGTTTGATCAGACCGGCTTTTTCAAATAATGCCAGTGCACGGCCGCCATTGGTCGGATCGTTGGGGATCGCCACTGTCGCGCCATCCTTTAATTCATTGACAGACTTGATTTTTTTCGAGTATACGCCCATCGGGAAGGTGATGGTTTTTGCCAGCATGACAAGGTCATATTTGCGGTCCTTGATCATGTTTTCCAGGTACGGCAGGTGCTGGAAGCTGTTGAGGTCGATATCTCCCTGGTTAAGCGCAACATTGGGCTGAATATAGTCGCTGAATTCAACGATTTGGATCTTCAGACCATCCTTCTCAGCCACTTTTTTCACGACCTCAAGGATTTGGGCATGTGGTCCGGCGGTCACGCCCACTTTCAGCGGCTTATCCGCAACCGGCGCTGCTGCCGGTTTGGCCGGTTCCGATTTGCCACCGCAACCGGCTGACAGGACGAGTGCAATGACGAGCAGCAGGCAGACGAGCAGGGACGTTGTTCTTTTTCGATTGGACATCTTTCATCTCTCCTATTGTTTAGTATTTGCGGTTTGCGCTTTATTTTTTATTCAACCGCCGCGAGAGCAAATCGCCAGCGGACTGAACCAACTGGACCAGGGCAATCAGGATGACAACGGTGGAAATCATCACATCAACCCGGAATCGCTGATAACCGAAGCGGATGGCCAGATCACCCAGCCCGCCGCCGCCGATCGCCCCGGCCATCGCCGAGTAGCCGATCAGACTGATGACAGTCAGCGTCAGGCCCGAAACGATCGAAGGCATGGCCTCAGGCAATAGCACGCGTCTGATGATTTGCATCGGCGAGGCTCCCATGGCCTGAGCCGCCTCAATTAGCCCATAATCCACCTCTCTCAGTGCGGCCTCGACCACTCTGCCGACAAAAGGGATCGCGGCGATCGACAAGGGAACGATGGCCGCATTGGTTCCGATGGAGGTGCCGGCCAGCACGCGGGTCAACGGGATGATCGCAACCATCAGGATGATAAACGGCGTGGAGCGGGTAGCGTTGGCGATATAGCCGAGAATCCGGTTGAGCCAGAGATTCTGCAGAATGTGCCCCCGGCTGGTCGAGACGAGAATGACGCCGAGCGGCACACCAAGAGCCGTTGATATGCCGGCTGACACGGCAACCATATAAAGGGTTTCTCCCAGAGCTTCAAGCAGTAGCGCGAGCATTTCTTGCGACATAACCAATCACCTCGATTCCCAGTTCGATTTCTTGCAGATACTGCAGCGCTGACTGAATTGCTGCATCATCGCCGGATACTTCCACCAGCAGCGTACCAAAGGGGGTATTCTTTAAATGGTCAATATTGCCGAACAGGATATTCACGTCAACGTTGAACCGGCGAATCAACCCGGCGATCACCGGTTCATTGGCGCTCGAACCGATGAAGGACAAACGCAGCATCAGGTTGCTGCCAGGTTGCGGTGTGTCGGTGAAGGGCAGGTCGGCGAAAATATCCGGCAAGTCGTGGCTAACGATCGAACGGATGAATTCTTTGGTGGTCGGCGTCTGAGGCCGGACAAACAGATCGATCACCGATCCTTCCTCGATCACCAGACCGTTCTCCATGACGGCGACCCGATCGCAGATTTCTTTGATGACGTGCATTTCATGCGTGATGATGACGATGGTCAAGCCCAGTTTCTGATTGATATCGCGCAGCAGATCGAGAATCGAGTGAGTGGTCTGCGGGTCGAGCGCCGAAGTCGCCTCGTCACACAGCAGGACTTTCGGACGGTTGGCCAAAGCCCGGGCGATGCCGACGCGCTGTTTCTGGCCGCCGGATAACTGGGCGGGGTACTGGTTGCGTTTATCTGCCAACCCGACCAAGTCAAGCAACGGATTTACCGCGGCGGCGATTTCAACGGCGGGTTTTCCGGCCAGTTCCAGAGGGAACGCGATATTCTCGTAGACAGTACGCGAAGACAGCAGGTTGAAGTGCTGAAAGATCATGCCGATCCGTTTGCGCATCTCGCGTAGCTGTCGTTCCGGCATCGTCGTCAATTCTTCGCCGTCGACAATGACCGAACCGCTGCCAGGCCGTTCCAGCATGTTGATGCAGCGGATCAGAGTGCTTTTTCCGGCGCCGCTTTTGCCAATGACACCGAAAATTTCACCTTCCCGGACCTGGAGGCTCACTCCCCGCAACGCATCGAGTGATCCGTTTTCGCCGTGATAAGTTTTGCGCAGATTTTTGAGGTCAATCATGACAGACATACTCCTTTGCGAAAAAAATAATCGCCTCTTCGCAGATGGAAGAGGCGACGCCCTAAAGCTAAGCCGTTTTCTTCATCTGCCGGGGTCCTCCCCTGCAGGAATTGGCACCGTTTCGTAAAAATACGAATGGTTGCCGCAGCATCATCGGGCCAGTCCCTCCGCCAACTCTGGATGAAAAACACGAGAGTGTTTTATTCTGTTGTAGCGTATCCTACCATAACCGGGCAAAACGTGTCAAGAATAATTTTTTATGACTTTTTTGCCTGGAATTTCATCCGATAAAGAAATGCAGAGTAAAAGCAGGAACTGGATTCATCTGCGCCGAATTCTATGTCGAAGATATCAGGGAGGCGAGATAATGCCGGCGAATCCGAAACTGAAAGATCCGTTGACTGACCAATTGTTCAAGGCAATACGGCTCTTGGAGAATGAAGAAGAGTGTTATCAGTTTTTTGAAGATATCTGCACCATCGGCGAAATCAAGGCGCTGGCTCAGCGGCTCGAAGTGGCGCGGATGTTGCAGACCGGCTACATCTATGACGATATTGTGGCCAAAACCGGCGCAAGCACGGCGACGATCAGCCGGGTCAAACGTTGTCTTCTTTATGGCGCCGACGGCTACAAGATCGTGCTGTCGCGTTTTGGCCAGACAGGGGCGCAGGACAGACCCGAGCGAAAAGACAAGGCAAAGGCGGGAAAATAAGACATGGCGAAACAGGAATATATTCCTCAGGTTCCCTATGGGACCAAAGATATTCTGCCGCTGGACGCGGCCCGCAAAAGGCGGGTGGAAAACGAACTGGCCCGGCTATTTTTGACCTGGGGTTATC
>CAZOJA010000200.1:0-4732 GCA_964579955.1 uncultured Veillonellaceae bacterium
ATCGAAGTGCTGGAATATGAGGAACTGGCCAAACTGCTTGACTGGCAAGCCGTCAAAGAGTTCCGCGCCAGGGCATTGAATCCGGAACACCCGGTGCTGCGCGGCACAACCCAGAATCCGGACATCTATTTCCAGACCCGAGAGGCGGTGAATAAATTTTACCTGCCGATCCCCGGCCTGGTGCAGGAATACATGGATGCGATCAACCAGTTGACCGGGCGCAACTATAAACTGTTCAATTATTATGGCGCTGCCGACGCCGAACGGATCATCATCGCCATGGGATCGGCCTGTGACACGATTCGCGAGACGGTCGGCCACTTGAATGCGTGCGGCGAAAAGGTCGGTTTGGTCGATGTCCACCTGTATCGGCCATTTTCAATCGAGCATTTGCTGCAGGCAGTTCCAGCCAGTGTGCGTAGCATTGCCGTGCTGGACCGGACCAAGGAACCCGGCGCCGCCGCCGAACCGCTGGTTCTCGATGTGCGCAACGCCTTTTTTGACCGGGAGGATGCTCCTGTTATCGTCGGCGGCCGCTATGGACTCGGCTCCAAAGACTTTACGCCATCCCAGGCGGCGGCAGTGTTTGCCAACCTGCGACAGCAGCGCCCCAAGAATTCTTTCACCGTAGGCATCGTGGATGACGTGACTTTTTCTTCGCTGCCGGAATACCCAGAGCAACTCGATACCTCGCTTCCCGGCACGACCTGCTGCAAATTCTGGGGGCTTGGTTCGGACGGCACGGTGGGCGCCAACAAGAATGCCATCAAGATCATCGGTGATCATACCGACCTTTATGCCCAGGCATACTTCGCCTATGATTCGAAAAAATCGGGCGGGCTGACCGTTTCTCACCTGCGGTTTGGCCGCCAGCCGATCCAGTCGGCTTATCTGATTTACCGGGCCGACTTTGTCGCCTGCCATAATCAGGCTTACCTGCGGCAGTATGACATGCTTGCTGATTTGAAGCCGGGCGGTAAATTTCTGCTCAATTGCCAGTGGGATGCAGCCGAGTTGGAAACGCGTCTGCCGGCAGCGGTAAAAAGAACGCTGGCAACAAAACGGATTGAGTTCTACACGATCAATGCGGTTGAAATCGCACAGGATCTCGGTTTGAACGGACGCATCAACAGCATTATGCAGGCGGCGTTTTTCAAACTGTCGGCGATCATTCCCCTTGCAGAGGCAGTCCGTTACATGCAGGAGGCGGTCGCAGATACCTACGCCAAACAGGGTCAGACAATCATCGAACGAAACATTGCCTCGATCAACCGGGGAATTTCGGAAATCTGCCGGGTTGAAATCCCGCCAAGCTGGAAAACCGCTGCGGATGAGCCGGTAGCAACCAAACCGCTGCCCGATTTCATCGCGAAAGTGATGATTCCGATGAACCGGCAGGAAGGCGATAAATTGCCTGTCAGCACCTTCAACGGGCGTGAAGACGGCAGCTATCCGCTGGGCGTCACCGCCTGGGAAAAACGCGGCATCAGCATCGAAACGCCCCGTTGGCAACCTGAACTTTGTCTTCAGTGCAATCAGTGCGCCTTTGTCTGTCCGCATGCCGTGATCCGTCCCGTGCTGCTTGATGCGGCGGAACAGCAACAGGCGCCTGACGGTTTTGCGCTTAAACCGGCGATGGGTATGCCCGGACTGCAGTTTCATCTGGCGATTTCCGCGCTCGACTGTACCGGCTGCGGCAACTGCGTCGATGCCTGCCCGGCAAAACAAAAGGCGCTGGTGATGACGCCGCTGCCCGAACAACGTGATCGGCTGGAAACGTTCTGGGAATATTCCCGCACGATCACGGTCAAAGAGATTCCCGCCAGGCAAAAGCTGACAGTGAAAGGCAGTCAGTTTGCCGAACCCTTGCAGGAGTTCTCCGGCGCTTGCGCCGGTTGTGGCGAGACGCCGTATGCCAAATTGATCACCCAGCTAGTCGGCGACCGGATGATGATTTCCAATGCCGCCGGTTGCTCTACGGCCTGGGCCGGCTGTACGCCCTCGATATCTTACGCGGCGAACCGACAGGGAAAAGGACCGGCCTGGGGGTTCTCGCTGTTCGAGGACAATGCCGAATACGGATTCGGCATGCATCTTGGGGTGGCTCAAAATCGCAAAGCGTTAGCCGGGCGGATTGAAGCGGCGCTTGGAAAAGCGTGGAGCCCGGAACTGACGGCCGCGTTGAAGGACTGGCTGCAGCACAAGGATGAGGGGGAAGGAACGCGGCAGCGAGCCGACCGGCTGATTGCAGCGCTGGCGGCGGAACCGGGACATGACCGGCTGTTGGACGAAATACGCGAACAACAGGATTTCTTTGTCAAGCGCTCTCACTGGATTTTCGGCGGCGACGGCTGGGCTTATGACATCGGTTATGGCGGCCTGGACCATGTGCTGGCCGCCGGTGAAGATATCAACGTACTCGTGTTTGACACCGAGGTTTACTCCAATACCGGCGGCCAGTCGTCAAAATCCACCCCGACTGCCGCCATCGCCCAGTTCGCGGCCAGCGGCAAGAAGACCCGCAAGAAGGATCTCGGCGTCATGGCGATGTCCTATGGATATGTGTATGTAGCGCAGATCGCGATGGGCGCCGATAAGAACCAGACCCTCAAAGCGATCAGCGAAGCGGAAGCATACCCGGGACCTTCGCTGATTATCGCCTACTCTCCCTGCATCAATCACGGCATCCAGGCCGGGATGGGCCAAAGCCAGGCGCAGGCAAAACGGGCGGTGGAAGCGGGCTATTGGTCGCTGTATCGGTTCGACCCCATGAGGAAGGAGCAGGGACAGAATCCGTTCTGCTTGGATTCGGCAGAGCCGACGGCCGACTTTCAGGCTTTTTTGGACAGCGAAGTTCGGTATGCCGGTCTGCGTCGTCAATTTCCCGAGGCCGCGCAGGCATTGTACGACAAAGCGGAGCAAGACGCAAAGGAGAGACTGGCAGTCTACCGCAAATTGGCCGGGCAATGAATTGTTTTGCCAAGCAGTTTTCTTAGCCTAGAATACTAGTGGAGGGTTCCAATGAGCAAAGTTTTGATCGTTGAAGATGAAGCGAATATTCGTCAGCTGGTCAAGTACAATCTGGAAAAAGAAAGTTTTCAGGTGTTGGAGGCGGAGGACGGTCTGCTGGGCCTAAGGCTGGCCAAAGCGGAAAAACCGGATCTGGTGCTGCTCGACCTGATGTTGCCGCAAATGGACGGGCTGGAAGTCTGTCGTTCGTTGAAAGGCAATCCGGCGACCGCGGCTTTGCCGATCATCATGTTGACGGCGAAGAGTGAAGAGATTGACAAAGTCATCGGCTTGGAGTTAGGCGCCGATGACTACATGACCAAGCCGTTCAGTCCGCGTGAATTGGTGGCCCGGGTCAAAGCGGTGCTCCGGCGCAGCCAGAAGGAAGCCTCCTTGCCGGGAGAGCTGGTGATAGGACGGTTGCGGTTCAATTTTTCCCGCTATGAAGTTCATATGGGCAATACCAAATTGGAACTGACGCCGAAAGAGTATGAACTGCTGAAAATGCTGGCGACCAACCTCGGCAAGGTCTTCACCCGGGAACAACTGCTGGAGAAGGTCTGGGGCTATGAATATTTTGGCGACACCCGTACGGTGGATGTGCATGTTCGCCATCTGCGGGCCAAGATGGCAGCCGATCCGATCACCGCGGATGCGCTGGAAACGATCCGCGGCTTTGGTTACAGGCTGCGCGAAGTGGAGTAACCATCAGATAATAAAGACGGTACGAGCATTGTGCTTCGTACCGTCTTTTTTCTTTCCGCTATCTTGAACACCAAACGCATTGGGTTTGCGAGTCGTTCAATTGACGCCTTTCTTAGGGATCTCCAACATTTTATCCATCAGTTTCGTCCAGAATTTCCGCTCGCTATCCAATAGCACCAAAGCAAGGATGACCGGCGCACCTGCCTTGTCTGCGCTCACATACGCCTGCACCGGAAACGGAAACAGAAATCCTTGATATTGCAAAAGATACCGTACCCCTAGCGCATAAGCCGTTCGGTCGCCTTCGATCGAAAAGAGCCTGACCGGCGATAGCTCAAGGATCTTTCCTCCGGTTTTCGTTGTCGGGTCAAGGTAAGAAAGTCCGGTCAGGTTTTCCTTGATTTGCGCATTGATCGACTGGGCAAACTTAAGTTTTGCTTCATCCGGCTTGCCTATCACATAAGGAGTCAATTCCTTATAAGGGCTTTTCAGATGGATTGACACAAGATATGCCTGACGATAATCTTTCCGGTCAAAATGTGTCAGTTGGTAAATGCCCAGTGTGAAAGGAAGGTCTTTCTCCGTTCCGGCAAGCTGCAGTTGCCGCAACAACTCGTCCCGCAGCGGGGCGGGGATGGTCTTTTCCATTGTTTGCAACCAATCCGTTACATTGGGGATTGACACCACGCTGAGTCCCGAAGGCATTGTGTAAGATGCAAAACCGTTGAACGATACGGTCCGGTTTTCAACATTTGCAGCGGCAATCGGGAACATTGCAAACATGAATAAGCAAAACCAGCATAGTGCGATGCGTTTAATCCGAATGGTCATCTTCCTGTTCTCCTTTCGCTTCCGGCAAACCTTCCAGCATGGATGTTGTTCTGTGTGATTTTAAAATGCTGGCTGCTTCCAGTCAAAGTGTAGCATTTTGTTCACTTTCTTGTAAAACCCTGTTCGTTTGGACTGCCAAATTGTGATTTCGTCTGGTTCCTTCGCACATCAGGATTCCTTGGCGTTT
>CAZOJA010000201.1:0-4713 GCA_964579955.1 uncultured Veillonellaceae bacterium
GGATGCCAGGCTGCGACCACGCCGGGATCGCCACCCAGATCAAAGTGGAAGAAGTGCTGGCCAAAGAAGGGATTTCCCGTCACGACCTGGGCCGGGAAAAATTCATCGAACGGGTCTGGGAGTGGAAGGCGCAATACGGCGACCGCATCACCAATCAGCTGCGCCGGCTCGGCGCTTCCTGCGACTGGGAACGTGAGCGCTTTACGATGGATGAGGGCTGCTCCAAAGCCGTACGTGAAGTTTTTGTCTCGTTATATGAAAAAGGGCTGATTTATCAGGGCGAACGGATCACCAACTGGTGCCCTCGCTGCAATACCGCGCTGTCCGATATCGAGGTGGAGCACGAAGATTCGGCCGGCAAACTATATCATGTGCGCTATCCGCTCAAGGACAACCCGAGTGAATTTGTTACTGTGGCGACTACCCGCCCGGAAACGATCCTTGGTGATACGGCTGTGGCGGTCAATCCGGATGATGAACGCTATACCAAGCTGGTCGGACGTAAACTGGTCCTGCCGATGGTAGGACGCGAACTGCCGATTATTGCCGACGAATATGTTGACCCGGCGTTTGGCACCGGTGCGGTTAAGGTGACGCCGGCCCATGACCCGAATGACTTTGAAATGGGACAGCGTCACAAACTGCCTTCGATCCGCGTGATCGGCAATAACGGATCAATGCTGCCGGAGGCCGGTGAGGCCTATGCCGGACTGGATCGTTATGAATGCCGCAAAAAACTGGTCGCCGATCTGGAAGCTGCCGGTTATCTGGTAAAAATAGAAGAACATGCCCATGCAGTAGGCCATTGCCAGCGCTGCGACACAGTGGTGGAACCGCTGGTGTCCAAGCAGTGGTTTGTGCAGATGCAGCCATTGGCTGAGCCGGCGATGGAAGTGGTGAAAAGTGGCCGGACCGAATTCGTGCCGGAGCGCTTTACCAAGATTTATATGAACTGGCTGGAGAATATCCGCGACTGGTGTATTTCACGCCAGATCTGGTGGGGCCACCGGATTCCCGCCTGGTATTGCGACGCCTGCGGCAAGACGATCGTTTCCCGCACTGATATCAGTGTCTGCCCGCATTGTGGCGGCGCAGTCCGACAAGATCCCGATGTGCTGGATACCTGGTTCAGTTCGGCGCTGTGGCCGTTTTCCACAATGGGCTGGCCGGACAAAACGCCGGAGTTGGCCCGTTACTACCCGACCAGCGTATTGGTGACCGGGTATGACATCATTTTCTTCTGGGTCGCCCGGATGATGTTCGCCGGCATGGAATTCATGCAGGAAGTTCCCTTCCGCCATGTGTTCATCCACGGTCTGGTGCGCGATTCGCAGGGCCGCAAAATGTCGAAATCGCTCGGTAACGGCATTGATCCGCTGGAAGTGATCGACCAGTACGGCGCCGATACGCTGCGGTTTACGTTGGTGACCGGCAATACTCCCGGCAATGATATGCGTTTTTATATGGAGCGGGTGGAATCCAGCCGCAACTTTGCCAATAAAATCTGGAACGCATCGCGCTTTGTCATGATGAATTTGGCTGACTACGACGAAACAGCCCCCTGCGGCGAGCTGACGCTGGCTGACCGCTGGATCCTGTCGCGTTATGCCCAGACAGTGAACGGTGTGACCGACAACCTGGAAAGATTCGAACTCGGCGAAGCAGCCCGCATGCTGTACGACTTCATTTGGGGCGAATACTGCGACTGGTACATCGAACTGGCCAAACCCCGCCTGTACAGCAAGGAAGGCGCGACGGGCCGGCAGACGGCCCAGTTTGTCCTCGCTTACATCCTGGAACGGACCATGCGATTGCTGCATCCGTTCATGCCGTTTATCAGTGAAGAAATTCGCTCGCACCTGCCGAATAGCGCCGGAAGTATCGTCCGTTCGGCCTGGCCGGCAGCCGAACCGCAGCGGATTGATGAAGCGGCGGAAGCGCAGATGAATGCGGTGATGGATGTGATTAAAGCAGTTCGCAACATGCGGGCGGAAATGAATGTGCCACCAGGCCGTAAAGGCGAAGTGATTATTCAACTTGCCAATCAGGGATTGGAAAACGTTCTGTCTGAAAATCTGCCATTCATCAAAACGATGGCGACTGCCGAACCGGTAACGACGATTCCGGCAAGTGCAGAGAAACCGGAAAACTCTGTCTCGCGGGTCATCACAGGCATGGAAGTCTATTTGCCGTTGAAAGGCCTGATTGATGCCGAGAAGGAGATTGCCCGGTTGAACAAAGAGTTGCAGGGGCTGGAATTGGAAAGGACCCGGATCGAAGGCAAACTGTCCAACGAAGGCTTTATCGCCAAAGCGCCGGCGGCGGTGTTGGAACAGCAGAAAATCCGTCAGGCGGAAGTGCTGGAAAAAATCACGGCCATTCATGGACAGATCGAATATTTTTCCAAGCTGTAGCGAGGACAAAGTGATGAATTATACCGAAGCGCTGGCCTATTTGGAGTCGCTGGGTACTTTTGGCATCCAGCTCGGCCTGAAGCGGATTGAAGCGCTGTTAACAGAAATGGGGAACCCTGAACGCGCATTTCGCAGTATCCATGTGACCGGAACGAATGGCAAAGGGTCGACAACGGCCCTGCTTGCTTCGATTCTTAATGCTGCGGGAATCCGCACCGGCATGTATATTTCGCCGCATCTGGTCGATTATCCGGAACGGATGCAGCTGGATGGGCAGGAAATCAGTCAGGCTGACTTTGCATTGGCAATCTGTCGGACTAAAGTTGCCGCCGAGGCAATCCAGACAGCAGGCATGGAGAGTCCGACTGAATTTGAAGTGCTGACCGCCGCTGCTTTTTACTGGTTTGCCAGTCAACGGGCCGAAATGGTCGTGGTGGAAGTGGGTCTAGGCGGCCTGCTCGACTCGACCAATGTGATTGTGCCGGAAATCTCGCTGATTACCAATGTGACTCTTGAGCATACCGACCGCTGTGGCAGTACGTTGGCGGAGATTGCCGCCCATAAAGCCGGGATTATCAAACCGGGCGTGCCGGTGGTGACCGGCGCTAGCGGCGAAGCGCTGGCGGTGATTGAAGCAACAGCGGTCAGGAACCGATCGGATTGCCGTGTGTTAAACCGGGATTTTTTCGTCACGGACTCGCACTGTAACGAGATGGAGCAGTCGTTTGCGCTGACAAGCGGTGCAGCAAAACCGCAAACATACCATACCAGGTTGTTGGGGCGACATCAGGCCGACAATGCGGCACTGGCAATCCGTGCCTGCCAATGGCTGGCTGAAAAAGAGCCGCGACTGACATCTTTGGCAATACAGGCAGGCGTGGCAAAAGCAACCTGGCCTGGCCGGTTTGAGGTTTTTCGTGAATCCCCGTTGGTAATTCTGGATGGTGCACATAACCCTGCTGGGATTCGCACATTGCGACAGACGCTGGATGATGTGTATCCGGCGCGACCGATCGTATTTCTGTTTGGTGTGCTGGCGGATAAAGATCATGCCTCGATGGCAAAGATTTTATTTCGACCGATCGACCGAGTAGTCGTGGTTCGGCCGAATTCGCAGCGGGCCGCAGCCGCAGCGGATATCGCCAGGGAAATAGCCGACGGTAAGGTAGAGTCGATAGCCGCCGATAGCATTGCGACGGGACTGGCCCAGGCGCGTTCGTGGGCCGGACCAACCGGCATCGTATGCGTGGCCGGTTCGTTGTACATGATTGGCGAAGCACGGCAACTGTTGCAGTAATAACTGCAGAATTTTTTATAAAAAGGACGATGGTGTTGAATAGTTTGAACGATTTCGTTCATCAGTTGCTGCACTTGGGCGATGGATGGCTTGACTCCGGCAGCAAAGCCGGAGTTTTGGCCGGTTTGTTTTTTTTGCCGTTGTCTTTGACGGCAGCCTGGATCAGTTTTTCTCTGGCGGCAGCACTCTGGCTGGGGAGGATGGTTTGGCAGGGGGAAATTTTGATTCACCGCACGGGGCTCGATTTCTGGCTGGTTGGTTTCGTTTTGTCGGCGGCATTGTCAGTCTGGCAGTCTGACCATACGGCGGAAATTTGGTATAACTATTGTTATCTAATCGGTCTGTATGTTTTGGTGTATTGTGTAGTTGTCCAAACCATGAAAGGCCCAAAAGCCGCCAGTCTTGTGGCGGCGACGCTGCTGGCAAGTTCGGTTGCTGTTTGTCTGATCGGGCTGTTTCAATATGTCGTTGGCGTGGATGTGATCGCCCAACGCTGGATTGACAGCGAACAGTTTCCTGAGCTGAAAACGCGGGTCTTTTCCACATTGGGCAACCCCAATGTTTTGGCGGCTTTTTTGGTGATGACGGCTGGACTTTCGATCGGCTGGAGCACCGATATCCATCGTCGGGATGGCAAACTTGCCCTTTTACTTGTCGCAGCGTTATCGATAGTGTGTATTCTGTTGACTTATTCGCGCGGCGCCTGGCTGGCTTTGGGGGTAATGGGTTTGCTGTTGCTCTTGTCCGGTCGGCGCCCGGGCCGGCGTTCCCTTATGTTGAGCCTCGCGATAATCGGTATATTGGCTTTTTTGGCGCATGAGTCACTATTGCCCCGTTTCCGTTCGATTTTAGGAATGTTCAACCCGGCCGATTCTTCGGTGGCCTTGCGCTGGGCTCTCTGGGAAAGCACGTTGGCGATGATTAACGAACATCCCTGGCTGGGACTGGGCTGGGGTTCTTATCGATTTATCTATCCTGAATATGATTTTTTTGTCCAGAATC
>CAZOJA010000202.1:0-4712 GCA_964579955.1 uncultured Veillonellaceae bacterium
GCATCGATATCAATCTCCATGCCACGATGGGTGCGAACCAACTCAATCGTATCGCCGATCACCGTCAGCGTACGCAGCCCCAATAAATCCATCTTCAAAAAGCCGATTTCTTCGATGCAATCCTTGTCAAACTGGGTCGTAATAAATCCGTCAGCCGAATTTTGCACCGGCACCTGGCAATTCAGCGAATCCTTGGCGATCACCAAACCGGCCGCATGAGTCGAGGCATGACGCGGCAGCCCCTCCAGCGACATGGCGATGTCCAGCACCCTGCGGGCAGTCGGATCATCGTCATACAACCGCTTCAGTTCCTGACTCATCGACAGCGCGTCTTTCAGCGTGATGTTCAGCACCGTAGGCACCAGTTTGGCAATGCGGTCGACTTCGCCGAACGACACGTTCAGCGCCCGCCCGACATCGCGGATCGCAGCGCGGGCCGCCATCGTGCCGAAGGTGATGATCTGCGCCACATGGTCGCTGCCATAACGGGCGGCGACATACTCAATGATTTTGCCACGCCGCACATAGCAAAAATCGATATCGATATCCGGCATCGTCACCCGTTCAGGATTGAGAAACCGTTCAAACAGCAAGCCATATTTCAGCGGATCGATGTTGGTGATTTTCAGCAGATAGGCGACGATACTGCCTGCCGCCGATCCCCGGCCGGGGCCCACCGGAATCCTGGCTTCGCGGGCAAACTTGACGAAGTCCCACACGATCAGAAAATAACTGGAAAACCCCATCTCGCGGATGACAGACAGCTCGTACTCGAGCCGTTCGCGCACTTCCCGGCCTGCCGCAGGATATCGGTCAGCCAGCGCCGCCTCGCATTGCGCCCGCAAAAACCCATCGGCGGTTTCTCCCGCCGGCACGGGAAAGTCGGGCAGATGCAACTGGCCGAATTCGAATTGGACGTTGCATCGTTCGGCAATCCGGCAGGTGTTGGCCAGCGCCTCGGGATACTCGGGGAACAGCCGTGCCATCTCATCACGGGTCTTCAGATAAAACTCATGGCTGGGAAACCGCATCCGCGCAGTATCCTCGACGCATTTCCCGGTTTGGATGCATAACAGCACATCATGCGCATCGGCATCATCCCGGTCGATATAGTGAATGTCATTGGTGGCGACCAGTCCGATCTGCAGCTTGCGGGCCAGTTCGACCAACAGCGGATTCGCTTCCTGTTGCTCGGGAATCCCGTGGTCCTGAATCTCGATAAAAAAGTTGTCCCGGCCAAAGATTTCGACATACTCGCGCGCTGCAGCTTCCGCCGCCGCCATGTCGCCCTTCAGGATCAGCGAGGGAATCTCGCCGGCAATGCAGGCGCTAAGCCCGATCAGTCCTTCATGATGTTCGGCCAGCAAAGCCTTGTCGATCCGCGGTTTGTAGTAAAAGCCTTCCGTATAGGCCCGCGACACCAGTTCGACCAGTTGGCTGTAGCCGGCCTGCGTCTCGGCCAGCAGAACAAGATGGTAGTAGGCTTCGCCTTCGCCGGCCACTTTGTCAAAACGGCTGCGGGGCGCAATATAGACCTCACAGCCGATAATCGGACGAATGCCATATTTGCGGGCTTGCTTGAAAAATTCGACCGCGCCGTACATGTTTCCATGATCGGTAAGTGCAACAGCCGGCATGCCGGCCTCTTTGACCCGCCGGACCAGGTCGGCCACACGGCCGGCCCCGTCCAGCAGACTGTATTCGCTATGAACATGAAGGTGAACAAACTCAGACATCAAACCGCTTCTTTCCTGGCGTCAGATTGCCGTAATACGAACCCGTCTCGTCAAGCACATCCATGCCTGGCGGCGCATAGATCTGAACATTGCCAGACACATTGCGGCTGACGATCCCTAGTACATGGGCCGCACCGTCAAGAAAGTCGAGTGCCCGCTGAAAGGTCAACTCATCTAAATTCTCCCCGTTGACTACCACACCGTTGCCGCTTTTCAGCGAATCAGCCGCTCTTTTGCCATCTTCCAGCGACGAAAGGATATATACTGCAAACCGAAAATTGTCAGACGCTTTGCCCGGTTTGCGTTCCGAAGCCTCCAGCGCAGCCCCTTCGTCCGTCTCGCCGCCGGACAATGCGCCACTCATTTTTGACCATATTCCCTGTCCCATCTGACCACCTCCAGAAAGATCCCTTGTTACAAGTCATCCAATGTCTTCCGCATAAACTTGCGGATTTTTTCCAACCGGCTCAGAATCGCCGGTACCTTGGCCGAATTGGCCGCGACCATGAATTCCAGCTTTTGTTTGTAATCGGCCCACACCCTATCCAGTTCGTTCAGGATATCCTGAAGCCGCAGCAGACCCGGCTCCGGTTGCGGCAACTGTTTCGTCGGCGTGACCTGATAGGTTTTGCCTTGAAATACGGCGATATCGCCATAACGCGGAATATAGGCCTTAACCTGCAATTTTTCGCCGATTTCGGCGGCCAGCGCCCGGGCGCTCTCCAATTCGCCATGCACCAAAAAAACCGTGGTCGGCTTGGGGTCGAAGCAGGAAAGCCACTTGATCATATCATCGCGGTCGGCATGCGCCGACAAGCCGTTCAGATTGTAAATCCGGGCGCGGACACCGATTTCTTCGCCCATGATCCGAACTTTTTTGCCGCCTTCGACCAGACGCCGCCCCAGGCTGCCTTCCGCCTGAAAACCGACAAACAGAACACTACTCTCCTCGCGCCAGAGATTGTGTTTGAGATGATGCAGAATTCGACCAGCATCGGCCATACCACTGGCGGAAATGATAATCGCCGGCTCGTTCATTGAATTGATCGCCTTGGATTCATCGGATGTCCGGCTAAACCGAAGTTGCGGCAACTCCAGCGGTCCGAACTGCTCGTTCTTAAGGATGGCCCGCGACTCCGCATCGTAATACTGGGTATTGCGGCGAAAAATATCAGTCGCCGCGATGGCCAGCGGACTGTCGATGATGACAGGAATGGGAGGAATCCGCCCAGACTTGGACAGGCGGTTGATATAATACAGCATGATCTGGGTGCGACCGACGGCAAAAGCCGGAATAATGACATTGCCGCCCCGGTCGACCGTTTCATTGATGATTTCGGCCAGTCGTTCTTCCCAGTCGATTTCCGAATGTTCACGGTCGCCATAGGTCGATTCCATGACCACGAAGTCGGCCTGTTTTACAAACGCAGGGTCCTTGATGATCGGTTGGTCGGTCCGGCCGAGATCGCCGGAAAATAAAAACCGGCTTTCCGCGCCTTCTTCCATGCTGTGGATTTCCAACATCGCCGACCCTAGAATATGACCGGCATCATGAAAATGCACATGGGTATGCTCCGACAGGGAAAATTCCGTTTCATATTCCACCGGCCGGAACTGTTTCAGACAATTCTGTGCATCCTCGACCGTGTATAGCGGTTTGACCGGCGGTCGCCCCATCCTTTTGCCTTTGCGGTTTTCGATCTCCGTATCGAATTCCTGGATATAGGCGCTATCCGGCAACATGATCGAGCAGAGTTCAATCGTGCCGCGTGTCGCATAAATCGGCCCCTTAAACCCCGATTTGCAGAGACGGGGCAGTAAGCCGCTGTGGTCGATGTGAGCATGAGTCAACAGCACGCAGTCAAGTTCCGCCGGCTCGTAGGCAAACGGGCGCCGGTTCATTGCACTGATCACTTTCGAACCCTGGAACATACCGCAGTCGATCAAAATCTTGCGACCGTTGGTTTCCAGCAAAAAGCTGGAACCGGTTACGCCCATCGTAGCGCCGAGGAAAGTCAGTTGCATCTTGTTCACTCCTCACCCAAAATAACCACTTCCGGCCAAAGGTCGACACCCGAATTGGCCTTGACCCGTTCCTGCACCAGTCGGATCAGTTGCTGCACGTCTGCGGCACTGGCCTGACCGGTATTGATGACGAACCCTGCATGTTTTTCCGACACACGGGCATCGCCGCAGCAAAGCCCTTTGCAACCGGCCTGTTCCACCAGCGTGCCGGCAAAAAAGCCCGGCGGTCGGCGGAAAGTACTGCCGGCGCTCGGCCACTCCAGCGGTTGCTTGCTTTCCCGTTTATGGGTCAGGTCCGCCATTGTGGTTTCAATCCGGGCGGCATCTCCCGGCCGCAGACGAAGCCTCACTTCGCAGATCACACAATGGTTTTCCTGAAAAATACTGTGGCGATAGCCAAACAGGATCTCGGCAGCAGAAAAATCGCGGATCGTACCATCGGGACAAACCGCGGTCACCCCGTCGACGACCCGGCTCATTTCCCCATCATAAGCCCCGGCATTCATAAAGACCGCTCCACCGATACTGCCGGGAATTCCCACAGCAAACTCCAGCCCCGTCAACGAACCGGTTGCGGCAAATCTGGCGACCGAGCTCAGGGAGGCACCGGCGCCAGCAATGATAAGCTCTCCAGCCATTTGCAGCCGGGACATCGGCTGCCCCACTTTCAGCACCAGACCGCGGATTCCCTTGTCGCGCACCAGCAGGTTGGAACCGTTACCGATGATTGTCAGCGGCAGTTCCTGCCGCCTGGCCAACTGCAGAACCGCAGCCGCTTCTGCAGGGCTGGCCGGCATCACCATACAGTCGGCCGGACCACCGATGGCAAAAGTGGTATGACGCGACATCGGCTCTGCCAGCAGAATTTGCTCCCGTGGCAGACAGGCTGAGAACAACACGACGAAATCACACTCCGCTTGATTATTTTTCCGCAAAAGGATCCAACCCTTC
>CAZOJA010000203.1:0-4711 GCA_964579955.1 uncultured Veillonellaceae bacterium
TGTAACCGCCAGCCTTGAACGAGGCCAGCGTCGCACAGACGGCCAAAAACAACGTAGTGATCGCGATCAGGGTCGGGATTCGGTCTTTCCAGGTTTTCTTGGCGGGTTCCTTTGCTGCGTTCTCTTTTTCCGTTACTTCCTGAGACATGGGTTTGTTTCATCCTCTCTCATTATAATTTCAGTATTCTTTTATTCATCAAACGCCATCGCCCGATACGGTTTGCGCAATTCCGCCAGTTCATGCCTGCGGGCGATAAAATCGCGTTTGATCATTTCCAACCGCTCGCCATGCTCCGACATGCCGGCTGGCGAGTAGCGGCAATGCTCCGGTGTCCGCCACTGGCAATCCAGTTGTTGCTGCGACGCAGTGTCAGCTGCCAACCGGCCGCTGGCGCCGCACATCACGCAAGTCACCTCGCCAGTGCGATTCAGCCGCAATATGCTGCTGCCGCAAGCGTCGCAGAGGATTTCTGCCGGAACGCCCGTTTCGGTCGTTGGCCGGGCAATCAGCGCTGTTTCAGGCAACAACCGCTGCGCCAGTTCTGCGGCCTTTGCCAGAATCTCGGGCCGGGCCGCTTCGCCGGGATTCGCGGCAAGCACCGGCAAGACACCGACCACCTCGAGATGAAGGAATCTGGCAAAACTGGTGGTCGCCTCCACACCGTATCCCTGCCAGCCGGCCACCCCGTAAGGCACTGCCACAACGCAGCGGCGACCGTGATACGACGGCGCTTCGTTAAGAACGCTGATCAAGCGGTCACAGATCAGTTTCAGCCGGGTGTGCATGCCGAGAAAATAGACCGGGGCCACGATAATGACCGCATCAGCGGCTCTAATCCGTTGCAGGAAACGGTCGAAATCATCCTCGATCACACAGTCTTTGCCCGCACCGAGACAGGCGTAACATGCCCGGCACGGCTCGATCGTCAGTTCATCCAGCCGCAGCAGGCTTTTTCCCAACGAATCCGGCAATGACGACAACATCGCTTTGGCCAGTATTTCCGAGTTGCCACTTTTGCGGGCTGAAGCCACTATCGCCAATACGTTCATCAGATTCCTCCTTTTTTTGTTTGCGGCTTAATCCAGGCATCGACCGGATAACCCCGTTCTTCCCAGTACCCTCTGTGCGGCGATGCGATCAGTTCGATGCCGACCAGCCATTTCACCGCCTTATAAGCGAACATCTGCGGAACCACCAGGCGTACCGGCCCGCCCAGATCAGAGGGGATTTCGCCGCCATCGATCAGTACCGCCGCCATCACGTCTTCCATTTGCGCCTGCTCGAGGGACAGCGTATCGGTATATACCGTTTCGGCGGAAAAAAATTTCACATAGCGAGCTTCCGGCTTTACGCCAGCCCGCGCCAACAGATCCGAAAGGCGGACTCCTTCGTAGGTGATCTGGTAGACAGACCAGCCTTCAACGCAATGAAAATCGCTGACCTGGACTTTGCGCGGCAGCTTGAGGAACTCCTCCCACCGCAGAGTCAATGGACGTTCGACCAGACCGCCAATCCGAAACTGCCAGCTGGCGGCATCGGCGCAAGGGATTTCCCGCTCAATCTTATAAACCTTGAACTTGCCGGTATAACCGCCGCCGATGGGCGGCGACGATTCGGGCAAGGGGACCGGTTTGGGCTGCATTTTGTTACACTGGGCAAATATGGCCAGCGTTTCGGTTTTGGTGCGCGCCGCCAGTTGCCCGATCCAGCGCCAGGCAACAGCAATCCCGCCAAGCGCTGCCGCTCCGGCGAGAACCTGGAGAAAGCCGCGCCGGCTTTGTTTCGGCGCTGTAATGATTTCGCCGGGCGGAAGGCTTCTCCCTGCTGTGCCATTCGGTTGTCGCCAGCGCCCGATCAAACCATGAATCATGTGCGGCGGCACTGCCAGCACGGCAACGGCCGCAAGCCAAAGATGAGCTTCATAAAACAGATTGCCGGCTACGCCAATACCGCCAAATATCCGGGAGAATAACAACCCGCCACCACTCAGCAGCAACAAAACACTTATCGCCAGCAAAAGCGCCAGATAGCCGCGTCGATTGAGTCCCGCCGCTTTGCCTCGACGATACAGCCAAATATAAGGAGCATTGGCCAGCAGCAAAAGGGAGAAAGCCACTCCCGCGCCCTCATGCAGATAGCTCAACTGCCAGCGGATTGCCGCGATTGCTCCGCGCAAGGATTCACTGTGCAATAGCCCGCCCGAAAGCATCAACAGGACAAAGACAAGGCCGATTGCCTGATGCAGCCGCTGCTGAAAGTTCACGATTCGCACCTCCGCATCCGCCAATAGTTTCTCCATACAAAGGCATTATTATGATATATTTCAGCTTTTCCCCTAAAAAACCCTTTGTTCGACCAGCAAATTCTCCCTTTGTCAGCCTTGTCATCATTTTCCTGTTGCAAAAATGCCCGTTATGATATGATTGTTGTATAAATTAACTCTTTATAGCCTTCATTTTTGCAAGAAATATCAAAAACGCATCGCAGGAGGAAGAATAATGGCCGAATATCCCGAAAAAAACCGCTCGGCAGCAGAGCTGCTGGAAATGGTCGCAGAACTGGCCCCCTATTTCAACGACATGATCGCAGGCGATATCGGCGTTTCTGTGGTCAGAGACGGAAAATACATCGCCTATGTCCCGGCTGGCTCACTCGATTTCAAAAACAAGATCGGCGATCCGGTCAAAGGCAAGGTCAGTCTGGAGTGTCTGCAAACCGGGCAAAACATCACCCAGGTCATCCCCAGCGACAAATCGGCCTACGGCACAGCTTATGTCGCTTGCGCCATGCCCTTTAAAGACGGAAATTCCGTCGTCGGTTGCGTCACGACAACCCAGACGGTGGAAAAGCAGGATAAGATCATCTCCATTGGCAGCGAACTGGCTGCCTCCTCGCAGGAGCTCAATGCCGGGATGGAAGAACTGGCGGCCAGCGCGCTGGAGGTAGCGGGAACCACCGGCGAACTGACCCGGTTAAGCCAGGAAGTCGCCCAGGCGACCCGGCAGATGGACGAGGTGGTTTCCTTTATCAAAAATATCGCCGGGCAGACCAATCTGCTCGGACTGAACGCGGCCATCGAAGCGGCCCGGGTCGGCGAACAAGGTCGCGGTTTCGGCGTAGTGGCTGAGGAAGTCCGCAAATTGGCCACCTCCAGCGCAGAATCGGTCAAAACCATCACCAAGTCGTTGCAACAGGTACAGGCCTCGATTGATTCGCTTTCCAGCAAACTTTCTTTGATCGACCGCAATGTCGGCGAACAATCGACAGCTATCGGCGAAATGACCAAGTTCAGCCAGAATCTCGCCGTGCTGGCCGGCGAACTGTCCCAGGTGTCCTCGACCCTGTTTGATGATTGAACCGAACCAGATAGTCCAAACACGCAATTCACGTCCAGCCTGCTTAGCGACTGACTGCCAAGCAGGCTTTGTCATTCCATTTGACAGACAGAATCCCCCATGCCTATAATGAAAGCGAATTCAGGTTTTGTATCCCTATACGATAGATAAATTCAGCGGCAGGAGGCAAGTTTAACGATGGCGGAATACCCACAGCGCAACCGGTCTGCTTCGGAGTATCTGGAAATGTTCGCCGAACTCGCACCATTCTTCAATGACCTGATTCCCGGCGACATCAGCATCTCGATCATCCGTGACGGAAAACACATTGCTTACATGCCTGCCGACACACTGGATTTCAAGAGTAAAATCGGTGATCCCGTGAAATGCGGCATTAGCCTGCGTTGCCTGGAAACCGGCCAACCGCAGAGCGCCATCATCAGCAAAGAGAACTCCGCCTACGGCGTCGCCTACGCCGCCAACGCAGTCCCGTTCAAAACCGGCAGTACTGTCACCGGCTGCGCTACCTTCGCCTTACGGATCGATAAACAGGAAAAGATCATCGCGGTCAGCAATGACCTGGCTGCCGCGTCGCAGGAACTGAACGCCGGGATGGAAGAGTTGTCGGCCAGTGCCCTGGAGGTATCCAGTACAGCCGGAGAACTAACCGGCCTCAGCCGGGAAGTGGCAAAAGCAACGCGTCAAATGGATGAAGTGGTCTCCTTTATCAAGAACATCGCCGGACAGACCAACCTGCTCGGACTGAATGCCGCCATCGAGGCGGCCCGGGTCGGCGAACAGGGTCGCGGGTTCGGCGTGGTGGCGGAAGAAGTTCGTAAACTGGCCGCCTCCAGCGGCGAATCGGTCAAGACCATCACGCAGACGCTCCAACACATTCAATCCTCGATTGATTTGCTATCGAATCAACTGGCCAGCATTGACCGTAATGTCGGCGAACAGTCGACCGCCATCGCGGAAATGACAAAATTCAGCCATAATTTAGCCGCGCTGTCGACCGAACTGACGCAGGTCGCCGGAACATTGTTCGAGAACCGGTAGCCATCTGAATTATCAGCAATCTTGCATACAACTCGACCCGCTTCGCCGCCGGCGTAGCGGGTCTTTCTCTTGTCATCGCCGGTGAAATGCGATAGAATGTCATCGTGCGTCGTGCAAGTGTTCATTCGTAAAGGAGTTTTTGTTATGCGTCCATTTTCCAAACTAACTGCCGGACTCGTCGGTCAGCCAATGCTGGAAATTCTGACCGCCGTCACGGCCATGGAAGTCGCTGGCACAAAAGTTTATCGTTTCGAAGTTGGTGATTCCGATTTTGATGCGCATCCGCATATCGTCGCTGCAACCAAAGCAGCACTCG
>CAZOJA010000204.1:0-4681 GCA_964579955.1 uncultured Veillonellaceae bacterium
TCTTCGGCCCGGGCCACAGCCTCTTTTACTTTGGGGTCATTGCTGTTTTTGACAATATCGCCAAAGCTTTTTATGGCTTCGCCAAATAGTTGGTCCGCTTGTTTGGTATAAGATTCATCGCCATATACCATGTAGGCACGCGTAACCATGACACCGTTAAGGAATGAGGTTTGTACTTTAGATGCCGCATCGGCCCGTTGGTTTGCCCGCGCCAGGTCTGTCGCCAGCTCGTCCAATTCCGCAGCTTTGTAGTATGAATAGCCACCCATGATAAATAAAATAATTAAGACAATAGCAAATCCCAGAGTAATTTTCGCGCCAACCTTCATCTTCAATTCAATTCCCGCCCTTTATAAATATTGCAACCTATTCACAGACTCCTGCCCCAATTTGTATTAGGGACCCGTCCTTCATTCTTGATATTATTGGTTTCTGTTTTTTCGTACTTTCCACAACCCGGGCATCTGTACTTCAGGCAATATGGTGATACGGTCAACTCTAATTCGCTTTTGCATTCCGGACAATACTCCTTATCCATCAACAACACCTTTCTGTTAAAGACTTACTTTCCAAGTAATATACATCGAATGTATAGAAGTCAATCGTTTTTCACCATAAAAAAGCATTTTTCAAGTTCGGCCTTGTCAGTAAATTTTCCGGAACTTTTCAACAATGCTCCTTAATAATTTTTTAAAATGATAATTATTATTATTTACATTTATTCTCTGTTGATATATAATCAAATCAGAAAGACTCATCCTCTTCGAAAGGAATGATAAAAATGACGGACACTACTTGTTATAATATAGAAGGAATCACGGTTTGTGTTCCTGATGATACACAAAAATATGTGAATTACGCGTTGGTTGGATTTGCAGTTCTCGTCGGAATTGCGGCCCTGTGGTTTGCGACAATTGATAATGCTTCCATTACCGGTGCAGAAATCACCGGCACGGAGCTGATCGACGAATCGATCTACTACATCGGTTTCTAGTACTACCTGGCAAAAAGAAAAAGAGGCCCCAAACGGGGTCTCTTTTTCTTTGCCGCAAAACCTTTTCTTGCCGATCACAACCTCCAGGCCAAAGCAGCATTAAATCCGAAACTTGGCAACAGCTCCCTGCAATTCCTGCGCCAGTGTTGCCAATGCCCGGCTGGAAGTGGCAATTTCCTCCATTGAAGCCAGTTGTTCTTCTGTCGCCGCTGACACATTTTGCGTTTCACCAGCCGATTTCTTACTCAAATTATCAATTTTGTTGACCGACTCCACTATACGTTGACTGCCCTGCGCCATTTCCTGGATTGCCTTGGAAATCTGCCTGACCTGATCCGATACTTCCGTCACCAAATCAGCGATCTCCCGGAATGAAGTTCCTGCCGCATTCACCACGACGGCGCCGGTTTTAACCTCCTGTGTACCCTGTTGCATCGCCTGGACGGCTTTGTCCGTATCGATCTGAATCTCACCGATCAGACCGGAAATTTTCTTTGCCGCCTCTTCGGACTGTTCAGCCAATTTGCGTACTTCTTCCGCGACAACGGCAAAGCCTCGCCCCTGCTCACCGGCCCGCGCCGCTTCAATGGCTGCATTTAACGCAAGCAGATTGGTCTGCCCAGCAATTCCAGATATAGCATCAACGATCTGGCCGATCTCTTTCGACCGTTCGCCGAGTTTGGACACAACTTGCGCAGAGGTGTTAACGGTAGTTTCAATTTGATTCATTTGGCTAACGGCTTTGTCCACCGCTGCCCCGCCATGAACGGCTTTTTCTGCCGCTGCTTCCGTCTGCCCGGCCACAGAAGATGCGTTATCGGCAATCTGCTGGATTCCTGCCGACATCTCGGTAACGATGGAAACAGAATCATTCGCTGCGTTCATTTGTTCTGCGGTACCGTTGGAAACTTCCTGAATCGAAATCGCGACCTGATTGGAAGCCTGCGAAGATTGATCGGCGCTGGCCGTAAGTTCTTCACTGGCCGCCGCCAGATGCTCGGCATTGCCGGCGATTTGTTTGATTAAGCTGCGGATATTCAGGGTCATTTGTTCGAAGCTCTTGGCTAGTCTGCCGATTTCATCATTGGAACGAATCGACAGATTCGATTGGGACAAATCGCCGCCTGCGATCTTATTGGCCGCCAGTTCCAGCGCCTGGATCGGCTTGGCAATCTGCCGGGCAAACCAAGCAATGATCACTCCGGCAATTACGAGAACGACCAAAATAGTGATCAAAGAAATCCAGGTTAATGCCGAAATACTCTCGGTGACTTCCGTGGTTGGCACGTTGAGGCTGACAAACCATTTTGCGCCTGATATCGGGGTAAAGGCCAGCATTCTGGGTATTCCCGCATAAGAGTATTCGGTGACACCCTTTTCTCCGGTAATTACCCTGGCAAAAACAGCCCGCAATTCCGCCGGGAAATTAGTATCTGTCACTGGGTTGGCTTTCAGTACGAAATTTTTATCCGGATGAATGATTGCCAGACCGTCGGCTCGAAGCAACGTCGCATAGCCGCTTTTACCAACCTTAATCGACATCACTTTCTCGGTCATGCTGTCCAGGTTGATTGCACCGAATACAGCCCCGACAACCTGGTTGCCCACTTTCACCGGGACAGCTACGACCGTAACCAGTTTGCCCGATCCACGGGAAACGACCGGATCGGATACAGCAACGGTACCGCGCAGTGCTGTTTGGATATACTCCCGCTCTTTTAAACTCCCTTTATTTCCGGCATCGTCATAAAACGTCCCGTCAGGAAATACAAACCCATAATTTTCATAGCGACCATGTTCTCGCTTTAAAAAAGTTAAATAGGGCCCAATTTCTTCGGGCTTAGCGGCCCGTAGTACCGGGGATGTCGCTATCCCTGCCAGTTCCAGCTTGCTTGTCAACAGCCAGTTGTCAATCAGTGCAGCAACTTCTTCCGTTGTGCCCTTTAAATTCATTGTAATATCCTCGGTAACAATGGCTCGTGCCTTCCAGTAGTTTAGTCCGCCGAGTGTCGCCATGGCCACGGTAAAAATCACAAGAATCACAACGGTAAGTTTGGTTTGAATACTTTTCATGGTTATTCCCCCTCGATGCCTGAACAGAAAATTTACACAAATGTGCTATAACTTGTATTCTATTGCATCATGTGGCATTTTTCACTTACTTTTTTATCCCGTATTTGTGCATAAAAAAGCCGCTTATCGCTCCCTGAAGGATAATAAGCGGCAAATATCATCAATCGTCAGCAGCAGCTCGCAACTTCCTCAATCTTATCGCAGTGGATAAACTGATTCGTACGTCAATGTCATCAAGATCCACGCCAAATATTTGTTCCAGTTGTCGTTTGCGGACTATTAAGGTCTTGTAATGAATCAAGAGCAAGTTGGCCGCACTTTTCAAGTTGGCGCTCAGCAAGATTCCTTCCAGTGTCGGCAACAATTTCATTTTTTTGTTTTGATCATGATGCAACACCGGCCCCAATGTACGCTCAACATAGTTGTCCAACTGCTTTGGGTCACTGATATAGGGCAAAAGTTGCAACAGTCCAATATCATCATAATGAAATATCTTGCGTTGTGACCAGATTTTGGGGCCGCATTGCACCGATACGACCGCCTGCCGATAGCAAGTGCCAAGCTCTGAGAGTCGCCGCACTGGTTCGGCTACACCAAGGACACCCGTAAATCCCGGCGATTTTTGTTCTATGGTTTTTAGTACTGCTTCAGCATGTTGGCACTGAACAGTTTTTCCTTGCTGCACCGATTGATCGCCGAAGCGAAGAATTCCCAACCCGTCCACACTTTCCCAGACAATTGTTGTTTCGTCCTCCAATTTTTGCGCGATCCCATCAATCAAGGGTTGGTAGATGTCACGCCGATCCAGCCAGTGTTTGCGCGGTTTTCCCTGATAGGATTTCATTACAAGCAAAAAACAATCAAATGGCTTTTTTGCAAGGGTTCCAAGCATTCGCTCACACGACCGAATGACTTTTTCTGATGGTTCATCGTGCAAGATCAAGTCATTGAACAAGTCGTTTTTTCTCTTTCGTTCGTAGGATGCCATCAACAATTGTTCGTCATGCCGCTTTTCCGTAATGTCGATAAACGTCGCAAGAACGCCGTCATTCGTAATCGTTCCGCTGACAATACACAATCGGATTTCACCGTTTTTACAAACAATACTCGCTTCACGCGGTTCAATATTGATCGGATATGTTTTTCCGCCAACCAAAGCAGTTTGCCAAAATCGCATCTGTTCACTGCGGTATTTTTCGTCGGGATAAGCTAGCCCCCACCATGCCGATATGGTTGGGACATCTTTTAGTGTGTATCCGAAGATTTTTGTATATTGCTCATTAACAAATTCATTGAATCCGCTACTGCGATTTCCATACACCAACGGTACGGGGAGGTGCTGTGCAAATTGACGAAATAGCTTTTCACTGATAGTTCTTTTACCCTGATTGTCGTCCACCATGTTCAGTCCCTTTTCATATTAGCTAAACAAACCAACATACACATCCACTGCAATCCCGTCGGCCGCAAACTTGACCACCAGCATTTTGGGCACCGACAGCCTGACCTGTCCACCGACGCCGACGAGCAATGTGGGCGGCGATATATCCAGCCCAGCCACGCCAGCCAAACTAAAAAGGCTGCAGGCATTTGCGCAAACCATGTTGGCCATCT
>CAZOJA010000205.1:0-4676 GCA_964579955.1 uncultured Veillonellaceae bacterium
GCAGCACCTGCAGCTTTCGCTGCAATTTCGGCAGATTGGCAAAGAACTCTAGGGCTTCGTCCACCACCATATCAAGTACCTGGGCGATGTTCTTCCCCTTGTAGTGCACATCCAGGGTTTCCCGGTTATAACGGGCTCCTTTGCAGACTTCACAAGGCACATACACATCCGGCAAAAAATGCATCTCGATCTTGATGATGCCATCGCCGCGGCAGGCCTCGCAGCGGCCGCCCTTGACATTGAAGCTGAAGCGGCCCGGTTTGTAACCGCGAATTTTGGCTTCCGGAGTCTGGCTGAACAGTTCGCGCACCGAATCAAACAAACCGGTGTAAGTCGCCGGGTTGGACCGCGGCGTGCGGCCGATCGGCGACTGGTCGATGTCGATGATCTTGTCGATATATTGCGCGCCGCGGATTTCCCGATGCGCCCCGGGCCTGGTCCGTCCGCCGTAAATCTTCTGGGCCAGCGCTTTGTATAGAATCTCGTTGACCAGAGTACTCTTGCCGGAACCGGAAACGCCGGTCACCGCCGTGAACACTCCCAGCGGAAACCGCACATCGATGTCGGCCAGATTGTTTTCCGCCGCACCGAGGACTTCCACCCACTTGCCGTTGGGAGGCCGCCGCCGCTCCGGCACCGGTATGGTCAGTTGCCCGGAAAGATACTGACCGGTGATCGATTCGGCGCAGGCCTGGATATCTTCCACCGTTCCCTGCGCCACCACATGCCCGCCGTGGACCCCGGCCCCCGGCCCGATATCGATGATGTGGGCGGCGCTGAACATCGTCTCTTCATCATGCTCGACCACCAGCAGGGTGTTGCCGAGATCGCGCAATCGCTGCAGCGCATCCAGCAGTTTCCGGTTGTCACGCTGATGCAGGCCGATACTCGGTTCATCCAGAATATACAGCACGCCGACCAGTCCCGAGCCGATCTGCGTAGCCAGACGGATCCGCTGCGCCTCGCCGCCGGATAGCGTGCCGGCTGCGCGGTCCAGTGACAGGTAGTCCAGGCCGACATTGATCAGAAAACCGAGCCGGGCATCGATTTCCTTGCGGATTTGCACGGCAATCGCCTTCTCACGCTCGGACAGCTGCAATTGCTGAAAAAACGCCTGGCTTTCTCCCACTGTAAGTTGAGTGACTTGCTGAATATTCTTGCCGCCTACCTTCACTGCCAGCGACTCTTTCTTCAAGCGGGCGCCGTGGCAAACCGGACAGGGTTTGGATGTCATATAGCGTTCGATTTCCTCCCGCATCGAGTCCGAGGTCGATTCGCGATGCCGTCGCGACAGCATCGGCAACACGCCTTCGTAGGAGGTAAAATGCGTCTTGACTTCGCCGAACAGGTTCTCATATTCAAAAGACAGTCGTTCCCCCTCCGAGCCGTTCAGAATCAGTTCGCGGATTTCCGCCGGCAGTGCGTTCCACACCGTATCCAGCGAATAATTGCGCTTCTCCAACAGCACTTTGAGTTGGCACATGAAAAAAGAGCCTGGGTTGCTGGACACGGCGACGATCGCACCGTCCGAAATCGTCTTGCTTCCGTCAGGCACCACCATGTCCGGGTCAATCTCCAGATTCACGCCCAGACCGGTGCAGGCCGGACAGGCGCCATACGGCGTATTGAACGAAAACATGCGTGGCGCGATTTCCGGCAGACTGATCCCGCAATCGATGCAGGCGAAGTTTTCGCTGAACGTCAGCTCCTGTTCGCCGTTCACATCAACATTGACCAGTCCTTCCCCCAGTTTCAGCGAAGTTTCCAGCGATTCCGCCAAACGGCGGGATGCGGTTTCTTTGACCACAATCCGGTCAACCACCACTTCCAAAGTATGCTTCCTGTTCTTGTCGAGCCTGATTTCCTCGCTCAGTTCTTTCAGCTCGCCATCGACACGCACGCGCACATAGCCATCCTTGCGGATTTCATCGAGCAGTTTGTGATGCTCGCCTTTCTTGCCGCGCACCACCGGCGCCAGCAGGGTCAATTTTGTCCCCTCGCCCTGGCTCATCAGCGCATCCACCATCTGCTGCACCGTTTGCTGGGTGATCTGCTCGCCGCATTCGGGGCAGTGAGGCCGCCCGGCCCGGGCAAAAAGCAACCGCAGATAATCGTAGATTTCGGTCACCGTGCCGACAGTGGAACGCGGATTGCGACTGGTGGTTTTTTGGTCGATCGATATCGCCGGAGACAGCCCTTCGATATAGTCGACATCCGGCTTGTCCATCTGGCCGAGAAACTGGCGGGCGTAAGCAGACAGCGACTCCACATAACGGCGTTGCCCTTCGGCATAAATCGTATCAAATGCCAGGGACGACTTGCCGGAACCGGATAACCCGGTCAGCACCACCAGTTTGTCGCGGGGAATCTCCAGGTCGATGTTCTTCAGATTATGTTGGCGGGCACCTTTAATGATGATTTTATCTTTCATCTGCTGTGTTTAGATCCTTTCCTCTGTTCAATGGCAATAGAACACGATATTTATATTTTACTAAATAATAGTTCTTATCGCAAAGGCCAACTCGCGACCTCTTTGTGTTTAGAACATATGTTTGATTTTAAGTATAGCGGATTTGCTGGTCGCTGTAAACAGCAAAAAACCTGTCCATCCCGGAAAGGATGAACAGGCTCGCAACAATGAAAGATATCCTGCCGTTCGGAATTAACGGATCGGCTGACCGCAGACAAAAACCTCCTGCATCGTACATCCGTCATTGATCGCATCGTTCAGCGTCACATAACACTTCTTCCGACTCGGACACGCATGCGGCTTGCCGGCGCCGCAACATTTTCCATTTCCGCAGCACAGTGGAGCATCTACCGGACAGCAGCCGCCTTCCCGGCAGCAAACCGTGCCAGACGGGCAACACCGGCCATTGCCGCAATCAAGCGGAAACCCTGCGGGACAACCGCCAGCCAGCGGTCTCAGCTGACTGTCAAAAGAACAGGGGCTGCGCCAACCGCGCGACGGAACGGCAGTATTAAAGTTGCTGCCAACAACGGTTTTTGCAGCCAGCACACGATCCCATTCGGACGCCTCGACTCCTGCCTGCGTAACGGCAGTAAAGCAGCTAAACCCGACAACCATGACCACGGTCAGCAATAGGAACCGAATTCTCACCACCAACACCTCCAGTCAGCATTCATACAAATGAGCTGGACCCGATGCCCTAAACCGGCGGAGAATTTGTTATTTTCTGATATTATTTTATCATAAACCCAGCGATAGTTCTATAAATTGGGGACAGTCCCCAATTTCTCATTTACGGCTATGCTCTCTCAACTCGAAAATCATGTCACGCAGTTCGGCCGCCCGCTCAAATTCGAGATTCTTGGCTGCGGTGCGCATATCTTTCTCCAATTTGGTCACCAACGCCAAGGTTTCCTTTTTACTGAGCTTCTTCAGTTGCTTGGCCTCGTACGGCACGGGGCTCTCCGCCACCTTGGTCGTCTGGATCAGATCGCGGACTTTTTTCTGGATGCTGGTCGGCGTGATGCCGTGCGCCAGGTTGTAAGCCTCCTGCACCGCCCGCCGCCGGTCGGTCTCGTCGATGGCCCGTTGCATCGAGTTGGTGATGCGGTCGGCATACATGATGACTTTGCCATGAACATTGCGCGCGGCCCGACCAATGGTCTGGATCAACGAAGTCTCTGACCGCAGAAAACCTTCCTTGTCGGCGTCAAGGATGCCGATCAAAGACACTTCCGGCAAATCGAGGCCTTCCCGCAGCAGGTTGATGCCGACCAACACATCAAAGTCGCCGGCGCGCAGTCCACGAATGATTTCGGCCCGTTCGATCGTCTCCACTTCCGAATGCAGATATTTTACGCGGATGCCGGACTCGCGAAAATAGTTGGTCAGGTTTTCCGCCATTTTCTTGGTCAGTGTCGTCACCAGCACCCGCTCATTGGCTTCGACGCGACCATGAATTTCGCTCATTAGATCATCGATCTGACCGGCAACCGGCCGAATTTCCACCACCGGGTCGACCAGTCCGGTCGGTCGGATGATCTGCTGCGCCACTTGCGTCGCCTCAGCCAGTTCGTAAGCGGCGGGAGTCGCCGACACATAAACGATCTGCTTGATCCGTTGCTCAAACTCCTCAAATTGCAACGGTCGGTTATCCAGCGCCGACGGTAGCCGAAAACCGAAATCCACCAACGACTGCTTGCGGGAACGGTCTCCGTTGTACATCGCGTGAATCTGCGGCATCGTCACGTGGGATTCATCGATGACGATCAAAAAATCCTCGGGAAAATAATCCACCAGGGTAAACGGCGATTCACCGGCCGCCCGGCCCGTCAGATGGCGCGAATAATTCTCGATGCCTGAACAGTAGCCCATCTCCTGCATCATTTCCAGGTCGTAACGGGTCCGCTGCTCCAGCCGCTGCGCTTCCAACAGACGCTCATGCTGCTTGAACCAGGCCAGCTGGCCGTCCAGCTCCGCCTCGATATCGCGCGCCGCCCGCAGCAGGTTGTCGCGAGAAGTGACAAAGTGGGACGCCGGATAAATCGCGATGTGCTTGCGTTCGGACAGGATTTCGCCAGTCACGCTGTCGATTTCCTGGATCTTTTCCACTTCATCGCCAAACAGCGAAATTCGGATCACCTTCTCATTGGCGCCGGCCGGATACACTTCGATCACGTCGCCGCGCACCCGGAACTTGCCGCGG
>CAZOJA010000206.1:0-4669 GCA_964579955.1 uncultured Veillonellaceae bacterium
ATATTATAGCACTGTGCGGAACCAAAAAACAGGCTGTGAACTTCCTTTATCAAGGCCGTGCAGGAAATCGGCAGGCGATCGGGAAAAGATAATATAGAGAATATAATATTAAATCTCATTCTAGGACGTTGGGAGACGATGTCATGGATGAACACGATTGGCTGTTGCTGAAAACTTTGGCGGAGAAAAAAAGCATTACCCAGACTGCAGCGGCGTTGTTTGTGTCACAGCCGGCCTTGTCGAGTCGACTGCAACAGATCGAAGCTCGCTTTGGTGCAAAAATAGTAGTACGCAGTAAAAAAGGCGTGCAATTTACTCCTGAAGGGGAATATTTGGCTGCCAGTGCACGTGAAATGCTAAGAAGAATACAGGAGTTTGAGGAAACCATTCAAAATATGCGCGATCAAGCAAGCGGGACGCTGCGAATCGGCGCTTCCAACTTTTCGACAAAATACCTGTTGCCTGAATTACTGCGGCGTTTTAAACAACAATATCCGCAAATTGAGTTTAAAGTTACAACCGGCTGGAGCAAAGACATCGTCCATCTTGTGTATCATAATGACGTACATGTCGGCTTTGTTCGTGGCGAACATAGCTGGATGAATGAAAAACTGCTCTTATTTGAAGAAAATATGTTCATAACCCATTGTAGGCCGATTTCATTGCCTGAGTTGCCACAGCTTCCCCGCATCGATTATCATACAGACGCTTCCATTCAACTGTTGCTGGACAAGTGGTGGAAAGAAAAGTTCTCGGTCCCGCCCCATATTGGCATGGCGGTGGATAAAGTCGATGCCTGTAAAGAAATGGTAGTCAAAGGGTTGGGTTATGCATTTTTACCGGGGATGATACTCAGGAATAATGATGACCTATTTAAAGAGGAATTGCGGTATAAAAATGGCAAGCCGATGTTGCGTCGAACCTGGATGTTTTATCAAAAAGAAACGATGGAATTAAAGTTGGTCCGGGCATTTCATGACTTTATCCGAACCTTCGCTTTTTCAGACCTAAAAGAGTAGCTTTGCCATTCCCCCTTATTTTGACGGGGGATTTTTTTATGCTTATCTATCAAAAACTGTTATGGATAATAAGAAGATTTTTGTATTAACCAAATGGTTTAGACGATATATATAATTTAGCTGAAATAGAAAACAAATGCAGGGAGGGATTTCTATGGTGGTGAACAAAGCGGCGCAAGCCGGCACGATTGAATCAACCGATATTTTGATCATGATAGCGCCAGCTGAACCAGGGGCTGGAATCACTGTTGACCTGACGAGTCCGACGATGCAGCAATACGGAGAGCATATCAAGGCTTTGATTTTCAGAACCGTAAAAGAACAGGGCGTCGAAGACGCTGTGGTGCATGCAAATGAAAAAGGTGCACTGGATTGTACGATCGAGGCTCGTGTGAAAACCGCAATTGCGCGAGCCATGGCGTAGGAGGATAAAGTAATGCAAAAAGAAAAACTGCGTCGCACAGTAATGTATGCTGCAGGAAACAATCCGGGATTGTTGCAGAATGCAGCCATCTATGGAGCGGACAGTGTCATTTTTGATGTGGAAGATTCCGTATCTGTAATGGAAAAAGACAGTGCGCGACAGCTCGTTTACCATGCGTTGACCCGCCTGAAGTTTTCCTGCGAAATCGGCGTGCGAATCAACCATATTTCAACTCCTTGGGGCTATACCGACCTGGAACAGCTATTGCCGGCAAAACCCGACTATATCCGTCTGCCCAAGGGAGAAACTGGGGATGAAATACGCGACATTGATGCAGTTATCTCCAAGGCGGAACAAAAATGGGGGTTTGCACCGGGATCAATCAAGATCATGGTATCGATCGAGAGCCCAAAGGGATTGCGGAATGCTTTCGAAATCGCATCAGCCAGTCCGCGCATGATTGCGATCGCCATCGGCGGCGAAGACTTTGCCGCTTCGCTCAAGACGGAGAAAACAAAGGGGAACCAGATTACCGGCGGCCGGGAACTGTTCGTGGCCAGAAGCCTGTTGGTGCTGGCAGCCAAGGAAGTGGGCATTCAGGCCATCGACTCGGTGTTTTCCGATCTGAGGGACGAAGAGACTCTCATCAATGAAGTGAGAATGGTGAAGGAGCTTGGGTTCGACGGAAAATCCTGCGTGAACCCGCGGCAGATCGATATTATACACTCGGTGTTCACGCCGACTGAAACCGAGGTCAACTATGCACAGCAAGTCCTGGCCGTTTTCAACGAAGCGATGGAAAAGAAGACCGGCGTAATTTCCCTGCACGGGAAGATGATCGACATGCCGATGGTCATCAGAGCCGAAAGGGTGCTGGCGTTGGCAGAGGCAACCGGCATGGTCCGGAAGGAGGAAGCGCAATGAAGAATGCGGTAGGACTCGAAATTCCGGCAAACATTCCAGGCTATAAAGAAATAAAACCCTATGCTGGACCTTTTGTAACCAAACCGGATGGCAGAAGGGCCGGAGCAAAATTGAAAGCAACCTACCCCGGCGGGTCCAAAATCCTGCCTTCCATTGAAGCGGCCATTGAAGCTTCAGGGCTTAAAGATGGGATGACCATTTCGTTTCATCACGGACTGCGCAACGGAGACGCGGTGATGAATGCGGTGATACCAGCCATTGCCCGACGGGGGATCAAGGGACTAACTTTGGCGCCCAGCTCCTTTCTGGATACAAACGACGAACTGATCCCCTATTTCAAAGACGGCGTGATCATTGCCGCCGAAACGAGCGGCCTGCGTAATAGACTGGGGCAGTATCTGACAACGACACAACTGGAAAAACCTACAATTATCCGCTCGCATGGCGGCCGGGTGCGTGCCATCGAAAGCGGAGAACTGCACATTGATGTAGCTTTTATCGCTGCGCCGACTTGTGATACAAGCGGAAATATCAACGGGGTGGAAGGGCCTGCAGCCTGTGGTTCCATGGGCTATGCCATGGTGGATTGCCGTTTTGCCGACACGGTGGTGGCGATTACGGACAATCTGGTGGATCATCCGATTTGTCCGATCAGCATTCCCCAACATCAGGTGGATTTTGTGGTGAAAGTCGATTCAATCGGCGACCCCAAGGGAATTTCCACTGGAGCCCTGCGACTTACAACCAACCCTCGGGACTTGCAAATTGCCAAACTTGCAGCAAAAGTGATCGAGCGGTCGGAATATTTCAAGAGTGGATTTGGCATGCAGCTCGGTGCGGGCGCCGCTTCGGTAGGAACCGGCAAATTCTTGCGTGAAACCATGCTGCGAGACAAAATCACGGCTAATTTCGCCAACGGGGGTATCGTCGGACCTTTTTGTGATTTGCTGGATGAAGGTCTGATCAAGACATTGTTCGACGTGCAAAGCTTTGATGCAAGGGCGATCCAATCGATACGGGACAATCCAAGGCATCAGGAATATGACTGCGGCTTTTATGCGAATCCCTGGAACAAAGGCGCGCTGGTCAATCAACTGGACTTTGTTGTGTTGGGAGCCACCGAAATGGACGTGAATTTCAACGTTAATGTGATGACCGATTCCAACGGGATCATGATGGGAGCTCTTGGCGGGCATCAGGATGCATCGGCCGGGGCAAAGTGCACGATTATCGTGGCGCCGCTTCTCCGGGGGCGGTTACCGATGGTGACGGATGCAGTGCAGACGATTTCGACTCCAGGCGAAACAGTGGATGTGATTGTGACTGATCGCGGTGTGGCCGTCAACCCCAAACGCTTGGATTTGATCGAAAATCTCAAGGGCTCAGGTCTCCCTCTCATGACGATTGAACAGCTGCGGGATTTTGCCTACGAGCTCGGTGGAAAACCTGCTCCGTTGAAGATCAGCGATGAAATTGTTGCGGTTGTGGAATATCGCGACGGAACTGTTCTAGATGTAATCAGGCGCCCTGAAAATTAGTGGATTATTCGATCCGAATTGCACGCCATTGCAAGGGATGTCCCTTACAATGGGGTGCATTCGGATTAAACGCAATACGCGGGGGTGAACGCATGTTTGGCGAGTACCGGGTTGAGACAGTCAATTTGAACGATCCCAAACAATACAAGGAAATTGAAGCTTTCCTGGCTCAATTTGACTTGTCATTTGAAAAGAATCTGGAATACACCGTCGCCGTTCGAACAGGTGAAAGACTTGTCGGCACCGGCTCGTTCGAAGGGGAAAGTGACCACTCGTGAGCTAATATTGAAGCTATTCGATGTGGACATTGAAAAATGTCCACATTGCGGCAACGGAAAGATGATCAGCCTCCGGAGATTCGATTATAATGCACGACATAGGCTGATATAAATAGCGAAAAATTAGATAGCGTACCCCGCGACCTCGTTTTGGGGAGGGGGAAAGTATGTCCTGACAGATAAATGGAGCGCATTGGGGGCGAACGGATCGGGGCAATGAGGGCAGCTTGCTGACAAAAAAATGTCCAACGTGAAATAATCGGGAATGACAGATAAATTGAAACCCCATAGGGTACGAAATGTATTTCTGCTAATTCCGCGGCTTAGTTCAACATATTTTATGCTCAGTTGAGCAAGGTATTCGCCATTTTGAGTCTGCCACTACAGGCGGGCTATTTTTATGCGGCTCAACTGCGCATAAAAACCTATGAGTTATGTCAGCGCAGCCGAAGCGTTAGCGGAGTGTAGACGCGTCAGCGGCTACAT
>CAZOJA010000207.1:0-4665 GCA_964579955.1 uncultured Veillonellaceae bacterium
TGATCAAACTGATGACCGTCGTATCGCTGGTATTCGCTCCGGTCATTTATCAGTACGGCGGAATTATCTCCCAATTCATCAAGTAGAAGCCAATCCTCCTGATTTCAAGACAAAAACCCCGGCGCAAAGCCGGGGTTTTGCTATTTCGATTTTACTTTTACCGTTCATTGACTACTGCTGTTCTTCCATCCTTGCCGCTTCGACCAATAGAGGCACCACTTGTTTCTTGCGCGACATCGTGCCCGGAAGAACGAACGTGTTCTCCTCATTTTCCTGCCCGAAGGCCCGCCGCAGCAAGCTGACCGGCTTACCGGCAAACAGTAGGTGCGTCGTCTCCTGCAAGATATCCGTCACCATCAACAGTGCCAGTTCAAACCCTTCCTTTTGCCGAAGACTGAGCAATGCACCACCAAGAGCTTCCCAGCGATTCACCAGCATATCCGCCGCATCCATCACCGAAACCTGACTGATCGCCACCCGATGTTCACCGATCTGGAATTCTTTCAAATCGTGACGGACGATTTCCTCCGGCTCCACATCGTTAAATCGCGAACCTGCCCTAAGCAGCGCCATACCGAACTCCTGCAGATCGACCCCGGCGATCTTCGCCAGCCTCTCAGCCACATCCTTGTCCTGTGCCGTCGAAGTAGGGGATTTGAACAACAACGTATCTGACAGGACTCCGGCCAGCAACAACCCGGCGACGTCCGCCGGTATCTCGACATTTCGATGCCAATGCATGCTGGCGACAATTGTACAGGTGGAACCGACCGGATCATGCCGGATAAAAATCGGTTCCCCCGTTTCCAGGCCACCCAGCCGGTGATGGTCAACAATTTCAATGATATGAGCTTCTTCTATCCCTTCGACCGCCTGGGTTTTTTCATTATGATCGACAAGCACCACTTTGACCCGCTCCGGCACAATCAACCTGTCGCGGTTGATCATACCGATCACTTTGCCGTTTTCGGTGACCGGATAGTTGCGGTAGCGGGTTCGCACGGTGATTTCACGGATGTCACTGACCAAATCGGAAGGCCGGAAACTAACCACGTTCGTTTGCATGACGACGCGCACCGGAATGCTTTGGTTGATCAGTCTGGCAGCCGTGTAGGTATCAAAGCGGGTCCGATAAATGACGGTGCCTCTAATGGCGGCCGCTTCGCGCAACGCATTGCTGGCAGTGGCATTCCCCGTCAGAATCAGCATATCGACCCCGCATTCCAGCAAGCTCAACTGAGCTTCTTCGCGGTCTCCCGCCAGAGCGATATCCCCTTCGTGGATCAGTTTGCGAAAAGTTTCGGCCTTTGCCGCAGCAATCCAGATCTTGCCGCGAACAATCCGGTCAATCTCGCCGGCAACTTCGACTCGACCGTCCAGCACCGCCAGAATTCCACGAAAGGTCACTTGGGCGGAAGCAAGGTCAGGCATCTCCAATTCTTCAAAATATCGGTGGGCCAAATCACCCACAGAAACGATGCCGAGCAGGCTTCCCTTCTCATCAATAACGGCTGCCGACTTCCCTCGGCTTTCCCTCATCCGCTCACCGAGCTCCTTGATCGTCTGGTCCGGATGAATCGTCACCGAGGCCGGCGACATGATATCACGGGCCCGCGGATGCAAATCCGGAATCAATACCGGGGTCTCCATCCCAAAGCGCTCCAAAACATATCGCGTCTCGGCGTTAATTTTTCCGGCCCGGGCAGGAACTGCGGCGTCACCGAGCGACCGTTTCAGATGAGCATAGCCGATCGCTGAGCAAATCGAATCAGTATCGGGATTACGGTGCCCGATAACATAAATTGGCCTTGACATGGGAACCCCCTTGCATGCTATTTTAAATATTATACTATACTATAGGCAGGGTTTGAGCATCCTTTTGTGGAATCCTTGAACTAGAGACTGCGGAGGGACTGCTGTTGAAGGATAACAACGACCGGATAAAATTGATGCATGGCGCCGAACCATTTTTGTTTCCAGGCAAATCTCGCGGTATTCTATTAGTCCATGGATTCACCGGTTCACCGGCTGAAATGCGCCTGCTCGGCGAGAAATTAGCAGTGCAGGGGTATACGGTACTGGCAGTTAGACTGCCCGGCCATGGTACAGTAGTCCAAGATATGGAACCGACCGGCTGGCGTCATTGGTATGGAGCGGCAGTCGACGGATGGTATTTGCTGAACGGCCTGTGCCAAGAAATCAGCGTCGTCGGCCTATCGATGGGTGGACTGTTGTCGCTGAAACTGGCGACGGAATACCCCGTGCATCGGCTAGCCGTTCTTAGCACACCCATTTTCCTGGCCAACCGCAAAGTGCCACTACTACCTCTGTATCGTCTATTCCGGCGGTTTGTACCAAAGAAGCGCCGCACTTACGATGTTGATCCGAATTACAATGCCGGCTATGACCAAACGCCATTATCCAGTTTAGCCAGCTTGCTCGATTTGATTGAGTCAGTCAAAACCGATCTGCCGCGCGTCACCTGCCCAACCTTGTTAATCCAGTCGCGGCGCGAGCATACCGTCCGACCTGAAAGCGCCACATACATCCACAATCGTTTGGGCGCAACCGAAAAACAATTAATCTGGCTGGAAAAGTCCGGCCATGTCGTCACGCTGGATATCGAGCGAGAAACTGTATTCAGGCAAGTGAGCGATTTCTTATCCCACAATGCCTAGGAGGAATGATACCTGATCATGCCAAACCACAAATCACTCAAACCATATTATCTGATGTTCACCTGTCTGTTACTATTACTGCTGATCCCTACATGTGCTTTCGCCGCAAAAACACCTGCCAAACCAACCGCGCCAGCCCCGCCCGAAGCGCCCTTTGCCCTGGAAACACCGACTAACTGGAAATTGTTCCAGGCCGGTGAATGTGATACTCTGACCCTGTTCATGCAAAACACCACGCAACAACTGCAACAACTGTTCTTCTTCCCCCGTTTCGGCCCTGTCTATATGAGTCAGGAACAAAAATCGAGCGACCTGCAATACGAATCGCAAAGCGGCCAATCTTTGAGCCGCCGTGACATGCCGGTCGTCAGGCCGATGACGCCGGAGAATTTCGTCCGGTTCATGCCACAGATTCTTCAGATGCAGACGATGCGGGAATTTTTTCCGAATCGGCCCGGCTTGCGCGTAGTCGAAACGATTTCCGTCACTCAACAAAAAAAGGCGCTCGACTACCTCGATACCCACTCTGCAATCATCCGGGTCCTGTTTGTCCAGGACAATCAACTGGGCGAAGGACTGATCGCGCTTACCACCGTGCCCGCCGCAGAATTCCGCAGCGCCCCGGGCGGAGGAATCGGCATGGGCTTTCTGGTCTTCGGCTTGACTGCACCAAAAGGAAAACTCAACCAACTGCTGCCTGAATTGCTGAAAGCCGGCCGATCGTTCAAACTATCCGCCAGCTATGAAAAAAAATGCAAGAAAGACCGGGCTGAAGATTCGCCGGTTCTGCTCAGCCCCGGCAACTCCCTGAAACCCGTGCTGGATGCAATGGCACTGGTTTGGGAAAAACGTCTGCCCGCCGAAGACATGCAGGCGGAGAAACGCGCCGACGAACTGCTGGGACTGGAACGTTTGCATCGCCCTTCCACCGGTGAGGTCTATGCGGTTGCCAAAGGATTTTCCGCCCAATATCTGGCCACTCCCCAGTCCTACAGCCTCAGCGACCTGCAGCCATTGCCGGAAGAACCGGCGTTATGGCTCAAACCGGCATTGGACGGCTCTCAGGCCATCATCAGAAAATAAAAGGAGAATATTGATGGATACAATCACTACGCCCGCCGACGCTCGAGATGAAAGAAACCAGTGGTGCTTTGCCTGCGGGCCGAAAAACCCGTTCGGACTGAAGCTGAGCTTCCGCGAACAGGATGACACCTACCTCAGTGAATTTACCGGGCAACAGCAACACCAGGGATACGACGGAATCATGCATGGCGGCATTGTCAGCACCCTGCTCGATGAAATCATGGCCCGTTACCTTTACGCCAAAGGCATGAACGCGGTGACCGCCCGCCTGGAAATCCGCTACAACAAACCGACGCCAATCGGTGTTCCGCTGCTGCTCAAAGGTCGTATCACCAAACATAAGGGCCGCATCTACGAAACGGAAGGAACGATAGAACTGCCGGACGGCACCGTCACGGCGCAAGGTACGGCTAAAGTTTTCATCATCGATCCGTCATGAGAACGCCACGAAAACAACCCGAGAAATTGATCGAAGGTCGGCTGCAAGTATCCGGCAAGGGCTTTGGTTTTGTCATCTTGCCGGACCCGGCCGTGTCCGATGTCTATATCCCCCGTGAAAATATGCTGGATGCGATGCATGGCGACACCGTCCAAATCCGCTTGCAGGAGCGGCAAAGTTCCGATGGACGAAAGGCCGAAGGCGAGATCACGAAAATTTTGGCTCGCGCCAACACCCATGTCGTGGGCACGTTCAGCGTCAACCCGCGCGGCCTGGGCTTGGTGCAGCCAACCGACAGTAAACTTGCCGCAGAAATCATCATTCCGAAAAAATCCTTTGACGGAGCCCGTCCCGGCGATCAAGTCGTCGTAGAAATCACCCGCTGGCCCAAACAGGAGAAAAAAGCCGAAGGCCGTATCACGCAAATCCTTGGCAAGCTGGGTGAGCCGGGCGTCGATGTGCTGA
>CAZOJA010000208.1:0-4639 GCA_964579955.1 uncultured Veillonellaceae bacterium
ATTCGATTTCCAACGTGCGGGTTGGTTCATCATAGCCGATGGATTTAATGTCTGTAGACATCACATAGGTTCGTTTCATGCAATCATTCCTCATCTGCAATCATTCCTTATCGATATAATAGGTTTCGTGATGAGGGAGCGATTATCCTCTCCGGCGATTTTCGACAAAGCTGGTTAAAAAATTACCAATGCTGACTATTATGTGACAGGACACTGATTCATTGATGTCGAACGGTTGAGTAAAAGGCAAGAACCGAATCTGGGCAGGTGACGCATCGGGTGAAACTGCTTAATCCTTACCGACTGCATTTACAGATCCGGCTGGAAAAGGCTGCGCCAGGTCAGACTGCGAAAGCAATCGGCATGCTGTGCCGTCGCCACGTCAAACCCCGTCAAGTATATTGTTCGCTGGAACGATTAAACGACAGCCTGCTGTCTTTTCAGGCAGAACAGGTGGCGCGCAGTCTGCTCGCATTGCCGTCGCCCTGGCAAAGCCTGACGGAGACACCAACACTGAGAGAAGTTTGCGTGATGCTGGATGACCGACAGGTCAGGCTATTGGCCCAGCAATGGGACGAATTGCCGCAAACCGACTGTATGATTGTGGCGCCGCATCTGTTCTATCTGTCGCTACTCACCTGTTGCATCCGTCATCTGGAGATACAAGATCCGCAAATTTTGCACCAACTGATCTTGTTGTTCAGCTACCCGAATCACGCGCAGGCGCTGGAACCGGATCTGATTTCACAATGTTATTTCGGCGAACGGGCCACGGTGTTGAATTATGTGCGCAAAAAGGGTCTGTCCTACGTTGACCTGGGACATCAATTATATGTCGAAAACCAGATTTCATTGGCCGCTTATATGATTCCTGCCCGAAGGCTGATTTTTCTTGACGATGATTATTTTATCCGACAGGCTGAGAATCTGGGTAGGCTGGCTGAACCGTTGAAGCAGGGGTATTTGCTGTCGGGGCTGTATTCGCCGACGATGAAGAAAATTCATACCTGCTTCTTTGCCATTGATCCGGCTTATCTGCGTGAAGAGTTGCGTTTGTATGATAATGGCGAAAATCTATATTACGAAACCATGCGGGATACCGGCGCCATCACTTTTGCCGACTTGTCGAGACGAAGCAGAGGTGTCTGGACAATAGAAGAAAGTATCGATGGCAATGGCGCATTCGGCCGACATCTCGGACACTGCGGCGGTGAGCTTTGGTTTGATTTTCCCGTCATTCTCAAACAGGTTTACCAAGTGGAACAGATTTCAGCCCAGCTGAAGCCGGGCAAGCTATCCGTTTCGGTTCTGCTGGATGCGTTGGCTCTGGTATACGGGTTGGACGATACGGCTGATCAATACCTGCCTGTAGAGCAACTGACGCGAGATCAGGCAGCGCAAAATTTTTCGGACTATTTCACATGCATATACCGTAATCATCGCTGGCTTGAACAACAGGCAAAAGCAGAGGAACCGCGGTTGCTGTGAATGATGTAAAGGAATTGATGGAGGCGGGTCATGGCAAATATTTTGCTTACCAACAAGTGCAACCGTTCCTGTCCTTATTGCTTTGCCAAACGGGAAATGGAAGAATCCAGCGAGGAAGATATCCTGTCTTGGGAAAATCTGATTTATATTGCCGATTTTCTCAAAAGATCCGGACAGAACCGAGTTTCGCTACTGGGTGGGGAACCGACGATTCACCCGCAGTTTGTCGATTTTGTCCTGTACTTGCTGGAGCGGGGATTTGATGTCACGGTGTTCACCAATGGCATCCTAAGCCCAACTCGTCTTGCAGAATGCAGGGAGTATTTAACTAAAGTAAGGCTGGACCGATTGTCCTTTGTATGTAATCTGAACGATCCGGTCCAGACCCCGGCACCGCCAAACGAGTCGCTGCGATTACAGGAGTTTTTGTCAGAAATGGGGCCTTGGGCTTCGCCGGGATTCAACATTTATCGGTTGGATTTTAAGTTGGAGTTTTTATTTGACCACATTAACCGCTATGGGATGAAACGCAATATCCGTCTGGGCGTTGCCCATCCGGTTCCAGGCAAGGAATCTGGCTATATCAAACCGTCCGGCATGCGCAAGGTAATCCGGCGGCTTTATGCATATCGTCCATTGTTTGATGCCAATCGGGTGAGTCCTGGCCTTGACTGCGGATTTCCGATCTGCAAATTTACTGACCGGGAATTGGGTTGGCTGGGACGTTTTCCCAATCCTTCCCACTTCAGTTGTGGACCGGCTTTTGACATTACGCCGGACATGAGTGTTTACCACTGTTTCCCCTTGAGCAATTACAAACGCAGGTCACTGTTTGAGTTTGATTCGATGGACCAACTGTTCGAGCATTTCGCGCAGCTTCGACAGGAAGTGAAAAGCGAAATTCCCGGTATTTTTGACGAATGCGACGCGTGCCGGTATCAGGAATCGGGCGTCTGTTCAGGCGGCGGATTGTGCCAAGTGATGAACCGCATGATTGGCGAAGCGCCGGTAAGAATTGCGGAGGTTGAACATGAACTCGATAAAAGTCGTATGTCCGTTTGACAGCGAATTGATCGCCGGTTTGGAAGGGCAAAATCTGGTGGTGAAAGTCGACGATTTGTCATCCGCAGTTGCGGCAGCCGCAGCTGTTGCCAGCTCAAGAAACCGCCTGATCTGCATTCAGGTTGAAACAGCGGAGCGCATGGAACAACTGCAATTTGACGAATCGTTAACAACGACTCCCCTGGCGGTTTTTCCGGCGGCGTTCGGCAATTTCCGGCAACTGACGCCGCAGCTGAGTTTGTTGCGACAGCTCAACCTGCGCGTGTATCTGGGCGGAGACAACCGGGAAAACCTGGCCGGTCTGCGTATTCTGGCTTCGCTAGGAATCCATGGCGGAGTGGTATTTGGGCCTGGTCCGATAGAATGGGAGGGCTTGGCTGACCTAATGACCTATGCAGTGTTGGAACGGACTGCCCATGCTACCATAGAACCCTTTTCTTACATTGCTGGTCACTATGATCCATTGTCCACGCTCGACTGGAGTGCGCTTTATTTTGAACAGCCCGGTGTCTATTTACATCTGGACAAACAGGGCAGAGTGGCTTTTTCAAGAACGGAGCTGCAATCAGGGCGGTTTTTTGCGGAAAGCATATCAGCGTGCGGCGAACAGGCGAATCAGCGGAAAATCGAGCAACGCCGGGAATCCTGGCGGGAGTTTTTTCTGGACAATCACCCCTGCGCCAGTTGCATCGGTTGGAAGCTGTGTTTGGGCAAGTTTGCCGGTCGTTTGCCGTCCGACAAAGGTTGCGTTGGCTTTTTTGAGGAGATGCTTGAAGTGGTCCGGCAATATCGGCGTCAGTATGAACGGACGGATAAGGAGCGACCATTATGGCAACCGTGATTTTTAAAGCGACCGAGGAATGTAACGCGCGTTGTATCTATTGCGATGTTGTCCATAAGACGGCGCACGGGCCGACGACCATGCCGCAGGCAACGCTGGAGCTGTTTTTTTCACGCGTAAATGAATTTTTGAAGCAACGCCCAGATGAACGACTGGAAATCATCTGGCATGGCGGAGAGCCTTTATTGCTGGGGCCGGCATATTTTGAGCAGGCATGGGAATTTCAGCAAAAACACTGTTCGCAGACTGCTGACCGAATTAAACATGAGCTGCAAAGCAATCTGACTCTGTTTCGCAAAGAATTTTCCCCGATTTTTCGTAAACTGGGAATCGGCGCCATCGGCACCAGTTTTGAGTCGATTGACGGTCTGCGTGGCTTGGGGCCTGAGCGGGATTCCCGCGGCTATAACAAAAAATTTTTGGAAGCAATAAAACTGGTTGAAGCAGAAGGATTTGGCTGGTCGTTGATTTATGTCGTGACAAAGCCGGCTCTAGCCGATCCGCTGGGTATTTTTCAGTTTCTCGTCAATCTTTCACCGCGCGGCGGTTTTATGTTTAACCCGGTGTTGCTTTATGGCAACAAGCTGGAGCATTTGCGAGTTACTGCCGAAGAGTATGCCGATTTTTTGGGAACGATTCTGCCGGTATGGTGGGCGAACCGGGAAGATTTGCCGGATATTCGGCCGTTTTCTTATCTAGCCCGCAATGTTGCGGGCGATGTCAAAGGTCTGATGTGCGGCGATTCTGGCCAGTGCGCCTATAGCCACATCAATCTGTTGCCTGACGGAACCTTGTCGCATTGCGGTCGGTCTGGCGACTGGGGGCTGTTGAATTACGGCACGATCTTTGACAAAACGTTTGTCGAGGCATTCGCTGATCCCCAGCGGGCGGTTCTGCTCAGCCGCAATGATGTTTTGCCGCAGACCGATTGTAAAGGTTGCCCTTATTGGAAGATCTGTCATGGCGGGTGTCCGCTTGATGCATGGTCGGTGGCCGGTTCCTACCTGCATAAGGGAGAATGGTGCCAATCGATGAAAAAATTTATCGGAAAATACTTGGCGCCATTGGTGAAGGGGGATTATGGCGGAGCTGAAGCAAATCGTAAAGAACATACGACGCGATTGCCACAGGAAGTAAACCCGCGGAAGCCGAGGCAAGAAGAGATCTGGATCGACCCGATCGGAGGATTGGGCGATACACTGATGTTATCCGGCGTTCTCAAACAGGAGATCGGAAGAGCACACGTCT
>CAZOJA010000209.1:0-4580 GCA_964579955.1 uncultured Veillonellaceae bacterium
TATCGGTCGTCGGCGCCTTGGGCATCATCGAGTGCTTTTCCGTCGCATCGTTGATCGTGGCGGCAGATACGGCGGCCAAAGCGGCCGGCGTTGAACTGATCGAAGTACGCACGGCGATGGGAATCGGCGGCAAGTCGTTTGTCACGCTGACCGGCGATGTGTCCTCGGTCAAGGCGGCGGTGGAAGCCGGCGTAGCAACACTCAGCGAAAAAGGGATGCTGGTCGAAATGGCGATTATCGCTTCACCGCATCCGCAGTTGAAATCAAGCCTGTTGTAAGGAGGTGAGTCAAACCTGTGAAAGCATTGGTTACCGCCGCCGAAGTGCGGACGTTTGCCAAAACGGGCAGCTTGGTCATGACGGTGAATCCGGGCGATATCGTGACGCCGGCTGCCTGGGATGAAGCTAAAGAAATCGGCGTTACCATCGAATATGGCGCAGAAAAGACGGCAGCGCCGGCTAAACCGCAGGAGCAGCAGAACGTGGATGCAGTCTTTCTCGCCAAAGTGGTGAATGAAGTCATCGCCTGCCTGCAACAGTCGCAAGGTCAGCTGACGCTGGCGGTGGAAAGCGATCCCTGCGGCCTGCGACTATACCGCGGCGACCGCCTCAACTATGCCGGCGAGCAGGTGAAAACCGCCGAGCTGGTGGGAAACAAAGAGAGCCGTAGCCTGAGCGCCCGGTTATTGAAGCTGCAGGATACCGTTCTCCCCTATGAGGCCCAGACCGACCAGGCGCTACATATCGTGGAAGGAAAGCTCGAATGTACGGTGGGCGGAGTCGTCTACCGCGGCGTGGCAGGCGATTCGTTTTTCCTGCCGGCCCGGCGCAAAGTCAATCTGGGAACAACGTCGCAGGCAGTATGCTTTGTTGCGGCGGCAGGCTGATATTCTTTGACAAACCATGTAATTAATAAAAATCATAGATAGGATGAAGGAGGAACGACAATGGATAACGCATTGGGAATGATTGAAACAAAAGGGCTGGTCGGAGCGATCGAGGCCGGTGACGCGATGGTGAAGGCGGCGAATGTGCGGCTGATGGACAAGGTTCTGGTGGGCGGCGGTTTGGTGGCTGTGATGGTCCGCGGTGACGTCGGCGCGGTGAAAGCGGCGACCGATGCCGGTGCGGCAGCGGCGCAACGAGTGGGCGAACTGGTGTCGGTTCATGTAATTCCGCGGCCGCATGCCGATGTTGAAACCATATTGCCGAAAGACGGAAAAAAATGAGCCCGGCGGCGAAACCGATAAAAAAGAAGGAGGAAATCATTATGCAAATGGAAGCATTGGGAATGATTGAAACAAAAGGACTGGTCGGGGCCATTGAAGCGGCCGACGCGATGGTAAAGGCGGCGAATGTACATCTGGTCGGCAAGGAATTGGTCGGCGGCGGTCTGGTCACCATCGTTGTTCGCGGTGATGTAGGAGCTGTGAAAGCAGCGACGGATGCCGGAGCGGCAGCCGCCAAACGGGTCGGCGAACTGGTCTCGGTCCATGTCATTCCGCGTCCGCACGGTGAAGTGGAGATGATCATCCCTTCCGGCTCGAAGTAATCGGCGAAGCGAGGGAGAATCGTGCTGGATAAAGATCTGCGTTCAATTCAGGAAGCCCGACAACTGGCCCGGGCGGCTCAGGAGGCCCACGAGGCGTTCGCCGGATTTAGCGAACAAGCCATCGACAAGATTTTGCGGGCGATGGTGGAAGTCATCGTGAAAAATGCCGAGCGACTGGCACGGATGACGGTGGAGGAAACCGGCTACGGCGTGATGGAGCACAAAATCGTCAAAAACCTGTTCGCTTCGCGCGATGTCTATCAGGCCATCCGATCCATCCAGACCGTAGGCATCCTCAAGGAAGACAAAGCGGCGAAAGTCATCGAAGCAGCGGTGCCGGTCGGCGTCGTACTGGCGCTGACGCCCACCACCAACCCGACCTCGACCATCATCCACAACGCAATGTGCGCAGTCAAGGCCGGCAATGCGATCATTTTTTCGCCTCACCCCAACTCTGTCGGTTGTAGCAACGAAACGGTGAAATTGCTGCATGACGCGGCGGTTGGCGCCGGTGCCCCCAGTAATCTGCTCAGCTGCGTGGAAACCGCCACCATGGAAGCCACCAACGAACTGATGAAACACGAGGCGGTTTCGGTTATCATCGCCACCGGCGGTTCGGCGATGGTGAAGGCGGCCTATAGCGCCGGCAAACCGGCTCTAGGCGTCGGTCCCGGCAACGTGCCGGCCTTCATCGAGCGAACGGCCGATGTCCGTCAGGCCGTCAAAGACATCGTTACCAGCAAAACCTTTGACAACGGCATGATCTGCGCGTCCGAACAGGCGATCATCGCCGACCGACCGGTCGAGGACGCGGTAGTAGCGGAACTGAAGCGTCAGGGTTGCTATTTCCTGTCGGCGGAGGAAACCGAGAAAGTCGCCCGCCTGATCATGACGCCCAAAGGCGGCATGGTTGCTTCGATGGTGGGTCAAACAGCGGTTCGCATCGCTGAAAAAGCCGACGTAACTGTTCCGGCTGGAACGAAACTACTGATTGCCCGACTGTCCGGTTACGGGCCGGGACATTTGCTTTCCTATGAAAAACTGACCTGCGTGCTTGGCTTCTATGTGGTCAACGATTGGCACGAAGCTTGTCTGCTCAGCATCGAGCTGCTCAAACTGGGCGGAATCGGCCATTCCTTCTCGATTCATAGCCGCGACGAGCAGGTGATTCGCGAATTTATCCGCAAACCGGTGTTTCGGATCCTGGTCAACACACCGTCGGCTTTCGGGGCGATTGGGTACTCTACCGGCCTGTTGCCGTCGCTGACTCTTGGCTGCGGGACCTGGGGCGGCAGCAGCATTTCGGAAAACCTGGGGCCACAGCACCTGATCAACATCAAGCGTCTAACCTATGGTATCAAGCCGGTGGAACTGGAGCCGGTTAAGCAAGGCTTCCAGGCGCGACCAGCCTCTGCTGACATGGCCTTTACGCCTGATGCCATCGCCGGCGTGGTGCGGCAGGTACTGAAAGAGATGCAGAAATAACCGGATGGAAACGGGGGAACGGCAGATGCGACCGGAAGAACTTGTCGCGGCGGTGACCGAAGCGGTCGTCAGGCAACTGGAAAACCATACATTGACGATTCCGGTCGGCGTATCCAACAGACACGTCCACTTGTCGCAGCAGGACCTCGCCATATTGTTCGGCGGTTCGGCCAGCTTGACAAAAAGCAAGGAACTGTCACAACCGGGACAGTTTGCCTGCGCTGAAACAGTTACGCTGGTAGGCCCGAAAGGTGTGATTGAAAACGTTCGCGTGCTGGGGCCGGTGAGGACGGCGACCCAGGTCGAAATATCGGCCGCTGATGGGTTCCGACTAGGTATCAAGCCACCGGTGCGCGATTCGGGAGATCTGGAAGGGTCGGCAAAAGCAACGCTGGTCGGCCCCAAAGGAGCGGTGTCGCTGCCACAAGGAGTCGTTGTGGCAGCGCGCCATATTCATATGCACGAAATCGATGCACTGCGTTTTTGCGTGCATGACAAACAAAAGGTCTGTGTTCGTGCGATAGGCGAACGTGGCCTGATTTTCGAAGAAGTTCTGGTCAGAGTCAGCTCGAATTATTCGCTGGAATTCCATGTCGATCTGGACGAAGCGAATGCGGCTGGACTCGTCAATGGCGACAGGGTAATGCTTTGGCGGCCTTAGCTTCCATCGCACCGTTGGCAATATTGGCCTATCTGATGGCGGTTCGACGCTGGCCCGCCCATTATGCAGCCCTTTCAGCAGCTATATTGGCTATGACAATCGCAGTCACAGTCTGGCGGATTCCCATTCCGCAGGCTGTGGCTGTTTTTGGCAACGGCTTTTGTTTCGGACTGTTTCCAATCCTTTGGATCGTCGTTAACGGGCTTTGGTTATATAATCTCAGCGTCGAATCCGGAGATTTTGACAAGATGAAGGATACACTGACGGCGCTTACGCCGGACCACCGCCTGCAGTCACTGTTGATTGCCTTTGCGTTCGGTTCATTCCTGGAAGCGACCGTCGGATTCGGCACGCCGGTGGCGATTACGGTGGCGATGCTGATCGGATTGGGGTTTGAACCGATGAAGGCGGCGCTGGTTTGTCTGCTTGCCAATACGGTTCCCGGCGTGTTCAGCGCGATTGGAATTCCGCTGCTCATTGCGGCTCGGATTACCGGCGTGGAAGTGGAAGAACTCAGCCGTCAGGTGGGGAGAATCATGCCGACATTAGGGTGGTTGTTGCCGCTGTGGCTGACGCTGGCGCTGGTCGGCTGGCGCAGGACCCGGCCGCTGCTGGCTACCCTATTCATTACAGGAACCATCTTTGCGAGCAGCTTGTTATTTTTTTCGCATTGGTTCAACGTCTATCTCGTCGGTATCGCCACGGCCCTGACCGCGATTGTCTGTGTCATCGCTATGATTTGTCGGGGTCAATCTCGGCACCGGGCAGATTGGCAACAATGGAGAACTGCGCCGGTTGCATGGCGATCTTACCTGATTTTGGCGGCGCTGATCCTTTTGTGGGCCGATGAACGCTGGCTCGGTTTCAAGCCGCTATTGGAGCG
>CAZOJA010000210.1:0-4538 GCA_964579955.1 uncultured Veillonellaceae bacterium
GCCTCTGCCGGCTCAGGTCAGGTAGCTAGTCTGTAGGGTTATTTTATGTCCGGATTATTTCGGTACAGTGTCCGGAAGTTTCCGTTATGCTGTCCAGATACTACCGAAATGGGTCTCCGGCTGTTGCCGCAATACGATTGGCAAACGAAAACTTACCCCGGTGGCGGGGGCATGGGTTTGTTTCACTAGCATGGTGGCGCTGCGCGCGGGCTTCAGCCCACTTTTTATTTGCAGGCGGGCTTCCCGCACCGTGCTCGCGCCACCCCCTAAAAGCTTGCAGGAAAATCGCTTGTATGCGCGAAACAGCTTTGATAGAGATCGAACAGTGGGGTGGGGTGGTGCAGCAATGCAAAGACTTGAAGAATATATTGCTCATCGAAAGAAAGAGGACCGGCTTGATGAATTCAATATTGATGCACGGAACGAGAATATGCGCAGTTTCAGTGGAAGGAATTAGCTGATACAAGCGAGAAAATGACATCAGATAATAATGATGGGCTGGTCGATGAAATGAAAAAAATCGCGTTGTTGGCGCCGGATGAAGATCGGCTCGAAGAACTTAAACGACTCCTGGTCGAATATCATGAGGAGGTCATTTTTGCCGTGGCTTCACTCCGGACTGGGGCGGAGCTCGTCAAGAACATGAGGCGTCAAGGCGTTGAGGTCGTCATCGCCCGCGGTGAAAGTGCGGCAAACATCAAAAAGGAAAACCCGGAAGTCGTGGTGGTCGATGTATCCATCACCGGCTTCGATTTGGTCCGGGCCATCGAGAGCGCGCGACAATTCGGCGAAAATATTGCCGTGGTCTGGTTTCCGTCGATGACCAAACAGATTGAATGTCTGGAGTCGGCGCTAGGAGTGCATATCAAACGATATAATCTGACTTCCCGCGATCAGGCGCATGTCAATGCGATGATTGATCTTGCAGTGGACGAAGGTGCGGACGTGATTCTGGGCGGATATATCACGACGTCGGCCGCACGTGAACGAAAATTGCCCTGCATTTCGATACAAACCGGCAATGAAGGATACTTGGAAGCCTTATTAAATGCCAAATCGCTGCTGGTTTCGCTGCAGGAGGAAAAACAAAAAACCGGCTTGATCCTGACCGTGTTGAACCATGCCTATGAAGGAATTTTGTCGATTGATGAAAACTGCCGTGTATCGGCGGTAAATCCTGTGGCCCAAAGAATTTTGCGGCTTACGGAGTGCAGCGGGAAAATGGTGCAGGAAGTCTGGCCCGAATTGAAACTGGAGAATACGCTGAAAACAGGTAAGGAAGAGATGGACAGGATCTTTTCGATCAACGGGGTTCAGGTCTTGTGCAACAAGGCGCCCATTTTGGACGGGACCCGCCGGATTGGAGCGGTAGCGACGTTCCAGGATATCACAAAGATCCAGATGGCTGAAGCACGCATTCGGAAAGAGGTTTATTCTAGGGGGCATCTGGCGGTATTTCGATTCCAGGATATTTACGGATCCAGCAAGGCTATTCAGGCCGCCATTGCAATGGCAAAGAGTTTTTCCGTCACAGAGGCGAACATCCTGATTAGTGGCGAAACTGGCTCCGGAAAAGAAGTGTTTGCGCAAAGTATTCATAATCACAGTAGGAGAGCAAAAGGCCCCTTTGTGGCAGTCAATTGTGCATCGATTCCGTCGCAGCTTTTGGAAAGTGAATTGTTTGGTTATGTCGGCGGTGCGTTTACCGGAGCCAGCAAGGAAGGCAAAGCCGGTTTGTTTGAAATTGCCCATACCGGAACATTGTTTCTGGATGAAATTGGCGAATTAGACTATCTGAACCAGGGACGGTTGTTGCGAGTTTTGCAGGAAAAGGCGGTTGTGAGAGTCGGTAGTGACAAGGTGTTGCCTGTCGATATCAGGATTGTCGCGGCGACCAATAAAAACCTGGCTGACATGGTTGTACAGAATAAATTCCGTGAAGACCTGTTCTACCGACTCAATGTACTGAATCTGCGCATTCCGCCATTACGGGAACGTAAAAAGGACATCGGTCTTTATGCGGACCAATTTCTCAAAGAACTGTCGCACGAGCGAAAGTTAACCTTGAGCAGTGGTGCGTTATCTATATTGGTGGGCTACCCGTGGCCGGGGAATATCCGCGAGCTTCGCAATGTAATCGAGCGGATTTGTGCGCTTGCGGAGCGAGAAAAAATTAGCGCGGCATTTCTGGGGAAAGTGTTGGAAAACTTGGGAAATGCCGAAAAAAAAGTATTAAATAACTGTCAGGAATCACAGGTGATTCAAGCTGCCATAGAGCGTTGCGGCGGATGTTTGGCGGAAGCGGCTGCTAGCCTGAAAATGAGCCGGGTAACTTTATGGCGCAAAATGAAGAAGTTTGCGATTGAAATTTGAGCGCGGTCTTCCATTTGCACAATTAAGAATAGCAGCCCAATAAGTTCTGGTCTGAAGAGTTCTGTTTTAATAAACAGGACTCTTTTTTTGGATTGGGCCGAAATATGAAACAAAGTTGGATTATAGTGAAACAAATCTGAAATTTTTCGTTGAAGCATGAAATGGTATTAAAACTAATTTAAAAACTAGGATGCGACATAGCGGGTATATTGATAGAATGGCTAATATTCAGACTTTTGAGACGTTGGCACGAAAGTTGCAATATACCCAAACAGAAATAATGTTGGGAGGTTTTATTGTGTCAACGTTGGCAATTGCAGGGTTTTTGATGGTAATAGTCTTCATGTTCCTCTTGATGACCAAGCGAATTTCGGCCATGAACGGACTTATTCTCTTGCCGGTCGTGTTTGGCATCGCTCTGGGATTTGGCCCCAAAGTCGGCGCCATGGCGCTTGCCGGTATACGGCAGGTTGCCCCTACAGCAGTCATGATCGCCTTTGCCATGTTTTTCTTTATGATTATGATTGATGCCGGTTTGTTTGATCCATTGATTAATGCGATTCTAAGAGCCACCAAAGGCGACCCTCTGCGGGTCATCGTCGGTACCGCATTGCTGGCGGGGATTGTCTCTCTCGATGGTGACGGTGCTACAACCTATATCATCACGACGTCCGCAATGTTGGCGGTTCATCGAAAATTGAAAATCAAACCGATCATTTTACCGGCATTGGCAATTATGCAAAACGGCGTGATGAACATAACCCCTTGGGGCGGTCCAACTGCCAGAGTCATGGCGGCCTTGAACCTGGATGCCTCACAGTTGTTTGTGCCGTTGATCCCGGGAATGGTCGTCGGTACGATCTGGATTCTCTGTGTTGCCTATTATTGGGGGCTGGGCGAAAGAAAGCGTCTGGGCATCCAGACCATCACCGAGGGCGGTCACGCCGGGTTGGGTAATTTCTCGGTGGAGCTGGATGAAAACGCGGCAGAATTGAAACGGCCGAAATTGTTTATGGTTAATCTTTTGTTGACCGTAGTATTGATGGTATGCCTGGTCAGTGGAGTCCTGCCACTCAACGTCCTGTTCATGATTTGCTCGGCAATTGCGTTGATGATCAATTATCCAAGTCTGAAGACGCAGGGAGAACGGATTTCCTATTACGGCACGAATGTGTTGCCCAACATTTCGATGGTACTTGGCGCCGGTATTTTTACAGGGATCATGTCGGGAACCAAGATGATTGATGCGATGGCTAAAACATTGACCAATAATATTCCGGAGAGCATGGGAACGCATCTGGCTCTAATCACTGGCCTTACCAGCCTGCCGTTTGACTACTTCCTGACCAATGACGCCTATTATTTCGGCATCGTGCCGATTTTGGCCAAAACCGCCGCGAACTACGGGATCAGCGCCGCAGAAATCGGCCGGGCATCGCTGGTGGCTCAAGGCTGTCACCTGCTGAGTCCGTTTGTCGCCTCGACTTATATCCTGATCGGCCTCAATGGCGTGACCCTGGAAGATTTGACGAAAAAAGCGATGCTGCCATCGATCATGACTTCGCTCATTATGCTGGCAACCGCGATTGTGCTTGGCGCAATTCCGATTTAGTCGATAAAATGATGAGCAAATGATAATGTAACACTGGGAGGAACATCATGGGGCAGACACTAAGCGAAAAACTGATTGCCGCATCATTGGTAACAGGAAAACTGACCAGGGGCAGCCGTATTGCCATTCGTGCCGACCAGACCCTGTCGCATGACCTGAACGGCGTAATGTCGTTTCAGGCGTTCGAGGCTATGGGGCTGGACCGGGTTAAAGTCGGTCTGGCTGTTCACTATATCGACCACAACCTGATTCAGGCCGACTACAAAAACTCCGACGACCATCGCTATCTGCAGGATATCACGGCAAAATCCGGCGTGATCTGCTCACGGATTGGCAACGGCATTTGCCATCAGTTGCATCTTGAGCATTGGGCCAGGCCGGGGCAGACGCTGATTGGCGGCGATTCCCATACGGTAGCGGCCGGCGGCATTGGCATGCTGTCTGTCGGAGTTGGCGGATTTGACGGGGCAATGGCGATGGCCGGAGAACCATTTTTTCTGGCCATGCAGATCGGAAGAGCACACGTCTGAACTCCAGTCACCTGAAGCTATCT
>CAZOJA010000211.1:0-4519 GCA_964579955.1 uncultured Veillonellaceae bacterium
TTTCCGGCGAGGCCCCGACCAACTGCCGTGGGCCGAAGTTGATATAGAACATATAGGGCGAAGGGTTGACCCGCCGTAGGCGGCGATAAAGCGTAAACGGAGGTGTTGTCAGCGGCTGGCGGAAGGGGTGTGACAATACAACCTGGAAAATATCACCTGCCGCAATCATTTCTTTGGCCTTTAGTACATTGTCCATGTATTGTCGGCGAACCGCCTCATCATCCGGTGGTTGGGCCGGCTTGCCGCCCAGGGGGGCAGGCGGGTCATCCGGCAGTTGCAGCGGTTTGCTGAGTTGCTCGCTGACCTGGAGTATCCGGGCGGCAGCTTGTGCATAGATTTCGCCGCGGAGTGTATCCGTTGCAGTGGCCGGAATTTCAGCCAGATAGATCAGTTTGGCCGAATGCGTCAAGTGGTCCATCGCGACAATCAGCCGGCAAAACATGAACTCGCCCAGCACCATATGGTCTGGCAGTTCCAGGCCGCGAATCCGCTCCCAGGTAACTGCCGACTCAAAGCTCAGATAACCGACCGCTCCGCCGCTGAAGGGCGGAAGTCCGGCCAGGTCGGCGAAATGATACTGGTTTAGGATCGACTGTAGCGCGTCCAAGGGCTCCTGCTTTATCGCCCGGGTTTTGTCCGGTCCGGTTGTTAAATCTAGGCCATCCGGATGAGCGACAACGCTCAGAAATGGCTCGGCGCCGATAAACGAATAACGGCCAAAACTCTTGCTGGTTTCGGCACTTTCCAGCATAAAGCCAGGGGTATCACCGACGATTTTATAATACAGTGACACCGGAGTTTCCAGATCGACAGCCAGGTCGGCGTACACCGGCACGATGTTATGGCTGGCGGCGAGACGCCGGAACTCGTCTTTGTCAGGATACAGAAGCATCGGGTTGTCCCTCCTTATCCAGTTCCTGGCGAATGCCGCTGAGAAAATCCTTTACAGCGGCGATATCTTTTGTTTCAAGCAGCTGCACCACCGCACTACCGACAATGACGCCATCGGCGAAGCGACTCGCTGAGCGGGCGGCATCCGGAGTGCCGATGCCAAACCCGATTGCTATCGGCAGGTCGGTGACCTGGCGGACCAGTTCGACACTGGGAGCGACCGCGCTGTAGTCAATCGAGCGAACCCCGGTGACACCGGTGTTGGAAATGCAATAGATGAAGCCGGAGGCGCTCTGGCAGGACATGACCACCCGTTCGACGGTGCTGGTCGGTGTGACAAACTGAATCAGGTCCAGCCCGTGCTGATCGCAGGGAATCTGCAATAAATCACTTTCTTCCGGCGGCAGGTCGGGGATGATCAGCGCATCGACGCCGATTTCGCGGCAATCGCGGGCGAATTTTTCCGGTCCGTAGCTGAGAATCAGGTTAATGTAAGTCATAAAGCCGAGCGGAATCCCTGACTTACTGCGGATGCGCCGGACCAACTCCAGGCAGCTGCGCGGCGTAGTCCCGGCGGCGAGCGAAGCGACGGCCGCTTTTTGGATGACCGGGCCGTCGGCGATCGGATCGGAAAACGGGATGCCCAGCTCGATCAGATCGGCGCCCGCCGCCTCTGCCGCCAGAACGGCAGCCAAGGTCGTATCCATATCCGGATAGCCGGCGGTGATATAGACAATCAGACTTTTACGTCCCTGCGCCTTGTTGAAACGCAATTTCTCTGCCAGAACAGACATTAGAATCCCTCCAGTACGTTTGACACTTGCTGAACATCTTTGTCGCCGCGTCCGGAAAGGCAGACAATGACAGTTTCGTCAGGCCGGGTTTCGGGCATCAGGGTTTCCAGATAAGCCAGCGCATGCGAACTTTCCAAAGCGGGGATGATTCCCTCATAGCGGGCCAACCGCTGAAATGCCGCCAAAGCTTCTTTGTCGGTGACCGAAAAGTAATCGGCGATTCCCGTATCTTTGAAAAAGGCGTGTTCAGGGCCGACGCCAGGGTAGTCCAGGCCGGCGGAGATCGAATAGGCCGGGATGACCTGACCGTCCTCATCCTGCAATAAATAACTCAGTGCGCCGTGCAGAACGCCGGGGCGGCCAAGTGTGAGCGAAGCGGCATGCTCTGCGCCCAGGCCCTTGCCGGCAGCCTCTACGCCGATCTTTCGAATGCTTGTATCGTTGCGGAACTCATAAAAAGTGCCCATCGCATTGCTGCCGCCGCCGACACAGGCAACGAGGCAACGCAACGGAGCGGCTTTGAAACTGGCGATTTGCTGGCGGATTTCCCGACCGATGATCGCCTGAAAATCGCGGACAATCATCGGATAGGGATGTGGGCCGACCACTGAACCTATAATGTAGTGAGTGTCGCGGATGTTGGTGACCCAGTAACGAATCGCTTCACTGGTCGCGTCCTTCAAGGTGCCGCTGCCGCTGGTCACAGGGATGACTTTAGTGCCCAGCAGCTTCATGCGAAAAACATTCAACGACTGCCGCTCTATGTCTTCCTCCCCCATGAACACGCAACACTCCAAGCCGAATAGGGCGGCGACAGTGGCACAGGCCACGCCGTGCTGTCCGGCGCCGGTTTCGGCGACAATTCGGTTTTTACCCATGCGGCGGGCCAGCAGCGCTTGGCCAAGAGCGTTGTTGATTTTGTGCGCGCCTGTATGCAGCAAATCTTCCCTCTTCAGATAAATTTTTGCTCCTCCGTAATGCTTGGTCAGGTTCTCGGCATAGTAAAGCAGTGACGGTCGCCCGGCGTACTGCTGTAGATAGCGGCTGAATTCGGCCTGGAATTCCGGGTCGTTTTTTATTTTCGTATAGAATTCTTCCAGTTCATGCAGCGCCGGCATGACGGTTTCTGGCACGAACCGGCCGCCGAAGTTGCAAAAGCGCCCCTTTTGATCAGGCATGTTGATTCCTCCTCAATAAGTAGAAAATAATGCAACCGAACGATTCACAACAAGGTCAGATTGCGGCAATGGGCGGCGATGTCGACTGCCTTGACCAGACTTTCGCCGACCAGAATGCCATCGACCCCAGCTTGCTTCAGCCGGCCGGCGTCGGAACGGCTACGAATGCCGCTTTCGCTGATCACTCGCCAACGCGGATCGCAATGCGGTAACAGGGAAATTGTGTTGGTGATATCAGTGCTGAAGGTGGTCAAGTCGCGGTTGTTGATACCGACCAGTCTGGCGCTGGTGCCTTTGACGCGTTCCAGTTCCGGCAGACTATGGACTTCGACCAGGCAGTCCATTCCGAGCTGACTGGCGGTTGCCAGGAACTGATTTAACTGGGCATCCGACAGAATCGCCGCAATCAGCAGAATGGCGTCGGCTCCGGCTGCTCGGGACTCGAATACCTGGTATTCGTCGATGATGAAGTCTTTGCGCAGGATCGGCAGAGGACTCACATTCCGCACAGCTGCGATGTCAGCCAGTTTTCCGCGGAAGGGGGAACTGGTGTGAACAGATAGCGCGGCTGCGCCATTGTCGGTGAACAGCTTTGCCAGTTCCAGTACGCTGCGCGATTCGCACAACTGTCCTTTGGCAGGTGAGGCCAACTTGCATTCGGCAATCAACGTCCAGTCGGCGATTTGCATGGCCCGGCTGAGCGCGAAATCAGCCGGGTCGATCGACGCGGGGTCCAGCGGTCGCGTTTGTTTCAGGTTTGCGACTTGTTCACGGATTGCGGCGACAATTTGGTTCAGCATAGATGATTCCTTTCTGCGGCGCGGGCCGCGGCGATAAATTGGCGTATTTTAGCGGGATCTTTTATTCCGTCGGTTTCTACGCCGCCGGAAACATCAATGCCGTCGGGGCGCAGGATGCGGATGGCCTCCGTGACATTCGCCGCATTCAAGCCGCCGGCGACGAAGAATGTATGCTGCGGCCGACCAATCAGTGTGCTGGCAGCCTGCCAGTCAAACGCGACACCGGTGCCGCCCGGTTGTCCGGTGACGTAACTGTCCAACAAAAACCAACTGTCGGTTTGCGTGTCAAGCGCCGCCGGGTTGAAGCCTGGACCGACGTGAACTGCCCGGATCAGCGGACGATTCAGATTGCGTCGGTATTTGGCAGACTCGTCGCCGTGCAGTTGGATGTAATCCAGCTGGCATTGTTCCGCAATCGCATTGACAACTTCCAGCGGCTGATTGACGAAAACCCCGACTTTGCCGGGACCGGCAACTGATTTGCATATGCCGGCTGCTGTGGCGACATCGATTTGACGCCGGCTGGCGGCGAACACAAATCCAATCAAATCGGCGCCAAATTCAAGGGCGGCTAGTGCGTCGGCCAGCGAGCGGATGCCGCAGATTTTTATCAGCATGGTTGTTGCCGGCTGAGTTCGCGCAAGTGGTCCAGTTTGCCGAGGGCGGCACCGCTGTCGATGCTTTCGGCGGCCAGTTTTAGGCCTTCCTGGATGTTTTCGGCTTTGCCTGCAACCACCAGAGCCGCTGCGGCGTTAAGCAGCACTAGGTCACGCTTGGCGCCCCGTTCTCCCTGCATGATGTTATTGATGATTTCCGCATTCTCGGCGGGACTGCCGCCGCTGATGGCGGAATGGTC